>CABUQI010000189.1 GCA_902493545.1 uncultured Collinsella sp.
CTGTCCTCCGAGCAGCTCAAGGCTGTCGAGGATCTGGTCAACCAGCAGATCTTCGCTTCCAAGCCGGTCGTGACCCGTGTCATGGGCATCGACGAGGCTAAGGCCGCCGGCGCTGTCGCTCTGTTTGGCGAGAAGTACGGCGATGTCGTCCGCGTCGTCTCCGTGGGCGCCGAGGACCAGCCGTTCTCCCGCGAGCTCTGCGGTGGCACGCACGCTGCCAACACTGCTGAGATTGGCCTGTTCAAGATCATTTCCGAGTCCTCTACGGGCTCGAATGTCCGTCGTATCGAGGCCGTGACCTCTAAGGGTGCTCTCGACTATATGGCCGATCGCCTGGCGCTCGTCGACGCCGCCGCCGCTGCGCTCAAGTGCCGCGTAGACGAGGTTCCCGGCCGCGTGGAGAACCTGCAGGCCGAGCTGCGCGAGACGTCCAATAAGCTCAAGAAGGCTCTGACCGGTGGCTCCTCCGACGCCATCTCCAGCGCCATCGAGGGCGCCGTCGAGCTCGACGGCTATAAGCTCGTTGTCGCTGAGCTCCAGGGCCTTGAGGCTGCCGACCTGCGCAACGTATGGGATACCGTGCATCAGAAGGTCGCCGGCCCTGTCGCTTGTGTCGTCGCCAGCGTGACTGAGAAGGGCACTCCGGCCCTGCTCGCTGCCGGCTCCGATGACGCCGTCAAGGCCGGTTTCCACGCCGGTAACGTGATCAAGCAGATCGCGGGTCTGGTCGACGGTCGCGGTGGCGGTCGTCCCAACATGGCCCAGGCTGGTGGCAAGAATGCTGCCGGCATCGCCGATGCCCTCGCGGCCGCTAAGACCGCGCTCGGCGCCTAAGAATCTAAGAAGTCGCTGTGGTTGCGCTCGCGCTGGACATAGGGGAGACCAGGATTGGCATCGCCGTCTCGAGCCGTGATGGCAAGATGGCGATGCCTGTCAAGGTGCTTCCGGCTGCCGAGGTCACCGGTATGGCCAAGACGTTCCGCTACCTGGTTGAGGACTATGAGCCCGACATCCTGGTAAGCGGACGTCCCCTGACCATGGCCGGTGAGCCCGGCCCTCAGGCCGAGCGCGTTGCCGCTGTGGCGCAAAAGATTGCCGACGAGCTCGATCTTCCGTTGGAGTTTGAGGACGAGCGTCTGTCCTCGCAAGAGGCCAAGCGTATCCTGCGCGAGCAGGGACTCAACGAAAAGCAGATGAGGGGCAAGATCGACATGATTGCCGCCAGCCTGTTTTTGCAGACGTGGCTCGATCGTAAAAACGAGGAGGTTTCGCATGCCTAGTGCTTCCGATCCGCGCCAGCCGAATCGTACACAGCAGCCGGCGTCGCGCCCTGCCCAGCCTGGCCAGCTTCCGGCACAGCCGACGCAGCGCGCAGCTCAGCCTGCCGCGCGCCCGGCGCAGTCCTTCTCTCGTTCGGCCCAACCTGTTCAACGGACGGGTCAGCAGCCTTCTGCTCGTTCGGTTCAGCATTCGGCTTCTCACGCGGCTCAGCAGCCCACTGCTCGTACGGCCCAGCCTGCAGGCGGCACCCGCTTTAAGCAGCAGGCACCTACCCAGCGAACGCAGGCCCCCCAATCGCATTCGCATCACGCTCGTGGTTCGCATGGCGTTGCTCCGGCGAGCCGCTCGAGCTACAACACGCATGCTCGTCGCGGTGCTCAAAAGAAAAGCTCCCCGGTGCCTATGATTATCGGTGGCGTTGTTGCCGTGCTTGCGCTTGTCGCGATCGTTTTCTTTGTCGTGCCAGCCGTCAAGGGCTTCTTTGGCGGTGAGGATACGAAGGTCACGGCTGGTCAGCAGGTTACGGTGACCATTCCCGATGGTGCTTCGGGCGATACGATCGCTTCGATTCTCTCCGAGAACCATATCGTCGAAGACCCCAAGGATTATTACGCGGCGGTCAAAAAGCTCAATGCCGACATGTCGCTTAAGCCTGGCACCTACTCGTTCACCACGCTCATGGATGCGACCAAGGTTGTTCGGCAGCTCATGGAAGGCCCCAACGCGGGCTCCAATGCGCTGACTATCCCTGAGGGCCTAACGGTCGATCAAGTCGCCGACCGTGTGGCCCAGGCCTACGACAGCATCTCTAAGGAAGACTTCCTCAACCAGGCCAAGGCCTCCAACTACGTGGACGACTATAGCTTCCTTAAGGGCGCCGCCAACGACTCGCTCGAGGGTTTCTTGTTCCCCAAGACCTATTCGCTGGGCGATTCGCCGACGGCCGATGATGTCATTCGTGCCATGCTCGATCAGTTTAAGACCGAGTACAAGTCGCTTGACTTTGCGAGCTGCGAAGCCAACATCAAGGAGCACTACGGCGTGGAGATGTCCGACTACGACATCGTCAACTTGGCCTCTATCGTTGAGCGCGAGGGCCTCAACGCCGATCAACGTGCGCATGTGGCCTCGGTTTTCTACAACCGCCTTGCCGGCAAGCTCGATGGCCTGCGCTATCTCAATAGCGATGCGACTATGATGTATGTCACCGGTGGCGAGGTTACCGCCGACGACCTGCAGAGCGATAGTCCGTATAACACCTATAAGCATGAGGGCCTGCCGCCCACGCCCATCTGCTCTCCGT
>CABUQI010000190.1 GCA_902493545.1 uncultured Collinsella sp.
CCGAAAGCCACGCGCACAGGCAGCTGAACACGTTGCCCAGGTGCATGCGGCCCGAGGGTGACGGGGCAAAGCGGCCCACGACAGGCGCAGGAGCGGAGGCGGGCAGCGTCGTTGGCGCGTCCGCGGAGGGCGTTGATATGTTGCGTGTTTTGATATCCATGCGGACGAGTATAGCGCGGGACGCGGTAGGGAAGGCTTTGCCGTGGCTCGCAAGTTGGCGGCGCTGCGCATTGCGCGCGGCGGGTTTGCGGCTCAACGTCTCGATTGCCGCGCACTGACTCAGCCTCACAAACGACAGAAACCCCGGCAGCTCTTCGCAACTGCCGGGGTTTCCGCGGAAAAGGGGGACATGATCCTCGAGCGAACGGCAAAGGGGCAAACCGTTTTCGCTCAACTGCTTTATGCCCCTCGGCTGGCGGCTCAATCAGTGCATGCCGCGCCCACACAAAGCCGCTACACCTGTGACGGAGCTGTGAAGTGGTATCTATCGTTGGTGCAGGACATGCCAAGGAGTGTCCTAAACTGCCGGCAGATAAGGAACGTCCCTAAGTGCCAGGCTCGGGTGGGACTTTTGTCCCATTTGGCGCTCCGGTCGCCTAGATATTCGTCATGTGCGCCCGTAAACGTGGGACAATGACGCTGTTGGTATCACAGACAAAGGATGTGCCTATGAACGCCCCCGTTGCCAAGACCTGTCGGCAGCGCCGCCTATTCGCGCGATTCGCTTCCGTCTGCGCACTCGTCGCGCTTGCGTTGTTGCTGCTGCCTGCCGCCGCACACGCCGACGGCTACTCCATGAGCCAAACCTACATCGGCGCCACGGTTGAGGCCGATGGGTCGTTGACCGTTGTCGAGGGGCGCCAGTTCGATTTCGACGACGACATCAACGGCGTATATTGGGATATCAATACGGGCACCAACCAGCAGGGAGGCGCGGCGGGCGTCAATGTGCTGAGCGTCGAGGAAGACGACACCGCGTTTAACAGGGTCGATAGCGCGAACAAGGGCGACTCTGGCGTCTATACGGTTGAGCAGTCCGACGGCGGCGTAAAGATCAAGGTTTTTAGCCCCCACGAGAGCGGCGACAGCGCGATCTATTACGTGAGCTACACCATGACCGGTGCGGTCATGAACTGGGCCGATACCGCCGAGCTCTACTGGAAGTTCGTGGGCGATGGCTGGTCCGCGGATTCCGATGACGTCGAGATGGAAGTGTACTTCGCAAATGCTGCTGCCGGGACGGCGGCCGTCAAGGGCGATAACTTCCGCGCATGGGGCCACGGCCCGCTGACGGGCGACGTGTCGCTCGATGCGGACGAACCCATGGTCACCTATACCATTCCCTGCGTGCATCAGGGCGAATTCGCCGAGGCGCGCATCGCCTTCCCCCGCGACTGGGTGCCATGGCTTTCCGCTTCAAGCGAGGAGCGCATGTCAACGATCCTGAGCGAAGAGAAGGCGTGGGCCGACGAAGCTAACGCCCGCCGCGCTCACGCTCGCGTGATTTCCAATGCGCTTGCCGTGTTAAGTGTTGTCGCAGCGGTGGCCTTTACCGGCACAATCGTTGTGCTCAAGCTGCGCCGCCGCAAGCCCAAGCCGCTTTTCCAGGACGAATATTTCCGCGATGTGCCCTCGGCCGACCATCCCGCCGTGCTTTCGGCCCTCATGAGCTGGAACGAGGTGCCCGATCAGGCATATATCGCCACGCTCATGAAGCTCACTGACGACCGTGTGATCAAGCTGGAGCAGGCGACCGTGACCAAGGCCAAGAAGGGTCTGTTGGGGCGCGAAAAAGAAGAGCAGACGTATCGCGTGACGGTGAGCGATGCGGGCTGGAAGTCGGCCAAGGGCATTGACCACATGGTGCTCAAGGTCTTCTTTGCCGGTGCTAAGCCTGACGAGAACGGCAATCGCTCGCGCACGTTCGACGAGCTGCAGCACTACGTCAAGCAGCACGCTACACCCGTGGGTGATAAGCTCGAGGACTATCAGAACACCGTTAAGGGCAAGCTGGCCGATAGCGAGTACGTTGCCTCGGACGGCATCGTTGCAATGGTGTTTTGCCTGGTTCTTGGTATTCTGATCGCCTTTGTTCCCGTGGGATCCATTTTCTTTACTGACGGCGCGCAGGTGAACATTATCGCCGCGGTTATCTCGGCGCCGATTGTGCTGGTGGGTATTGGCGTGGGCCTTACGTTCCGCCGCTTTACGCCGGAGGGCGCCGAGGTGGCGGCTCGCTGCAAGGCGCTTAAGCATTGGCTCGAGGACTTCACGCGCCTAAAGGAAGCCGTCCCCGGCGATCTGGTACTGTGGAACAAGCTGCTGGTGATGGGCGCGGCGCTGGGCGTTTCGAAGGAAGTCCTGCGTCAGCTTGCCGAGGCTGTTCCTCCCGAGGTGCGCGAGGCCGACGGTTTCTACGACAATTACCCCTGCTACTGGTGGTACTACCATCATTACGGTATCGATTCGCCGCTCGATTCATTTAACAATGTGTATCACGAGAGCATCCGTGAGCTGGCTTCGAGTTCCGATAGCTCGAGCGGCGGCGGAGGCGGCGGCTTCTCGGGCGGCGGC
>CABUQI010000191.1 GCA_902493545.1 uncultured Collinsella sp.
GGTTGGCTACCGCACGGTCGAGGCCGTTCGTGCCAATACCGAGCAGGCGGCCGAGCTGGGCATTGCTCCGCACGATCCGCTGCTCAACCTGCGTGCCGGCTTCACGGGCCCCAATGGCGAGCCGGTCCTGATGGGTAAGCAGTACTACGTGGGCAGCCGCTACGTTATGGTCATGTAGGGCTGGTTCCGCCGTTCTGACGAACGGCGGACCGGTCGACGCTGCAAACGTCCCTAAGCGGCAATCTGCAGAATGAGCGTGGATAATCTCCCGTTTTTGGCTCGGTGACGGCCTCAAAGTGGGAGATTATCCACGCTCATCCGGAAAGTGTCCGAAAATCCACGCTCGTCCGCCTTGGATCGTATTGCCCGTGGCCGGCAGCCGGGCGACGCCGGTCCGCGTGGCGGCGTATAATCGGCGGCAGATGACTTGGACGTTAGGAAACCATGACCGATAACATGCAGCAGATGGCGCTCGACACGCTCGGCGCCTATTTTGGCTACACCTCGTTTCGCCCGGGACAGGACCGCATGGTCGATGCGATCCTTGCCGGTCGCGATGCGCTGGGTGTTATGCCCACGGGCGCCGGCAAGTCCATTTGCTACCAGGTGCCCGCGCTCATGCTGCCTGGCATCACCTTTGTGGTGAGTCCGCTGCTGTCGCTTATGGAGGACCAGACCCGTGCGTTGCTCGCGGCGGGTGCGCGACCCAGCTATCTCAACTCCAGCCTTACTCCGGCCCAGCAAAACACCGTGCTCAAGCGAGCGCGCGAGGGCCGCTACCAGCTTATGTACGTGGCGCCCGAGCGCCTGCTCGAGCCGCGTTTTTTAGCCTTTGCGCAGGAGGCCGCAGCGGACGGCGGCATTGGCGTGCCGCTCGTGGCCATTGACGAGGCCCACTGCGTGAGCCAATGGGGCCAGGATTTCCGCCCCGCCTACCTACAGATTCGCGAGTTCATCGATTCCCTGCCGCGGCGCCCCATCGTGGCGGCCTTTACCGCTACGGCGACCGAGCGTGTGCGCGCGGACATTCAGCAGATGCTCGGCCTGCAAAACCCCGCGACGGTGGTGACGGGCTTCGATCGCAAGAACCTCTACTTTGGCTGCGAGGAGATGGGCGACAAGGCCAAGGCCGCGTGGGTGCGCGACTATGTGATCGCGCATTCGAGCGAGAGCGGCATCGTGTATTGCTCGACCCGCAAGACGGTCGACGCGCTGGCGGGCGAGCTTGCCGAGGCGCTGGGCCCCAGCGGCATTCGCGTTGGCCGCTACCATGCCGGCATGGGCAACGACGCCCGCCGGCAAAGCCAGCGCGCCTTTATCGACGACGATATCCAGGTGATGGTTGCCACCAACGCTTTTGGCATGGGCATCGACAAGCCCAACGTGCGCTACGTGATCCACAACAACGTGCCCGAGAGTATCGAGGCCTACTACCAGGAGGCGGGCCGTGCCGGTCGTGACGGCGACCCGGCCAGCTGCCACTTGCTGTGGAACGGCAACGATTTTCGCATGCGCCGTTTTCTGATCGATCGCGGCGACGCTGCCGACGAGGCACTTGACGACGAGCAACGCGCGTGGGCGCTCCAGAATCGATATCGTCTGCTCAGCCAGATGGAGGGCTACTGCAATACCACCGGTTGCCTGCGCGAATACATGCTGCGCTACTTTGGCGACGAGGCCGCGGCCGAGCATGCCGCGGCCGGTACGGGCGGCACCGCCACGGATGACGTCGAGGGCTGCGGCAACTGTAGCAATTGCCTCACGCAGTTCGAGGTCGAGGACGTCACCGAAATGGCCCGCGCCGTTGTGCGCTATGTGGCCATGCGCCCCATGCGCTTTGGCAAGTCGCTGATCGCCGACGTGCTCCACGGCGGCAACACCGAGCGCATTCGCCAGATGCATCTGGATGAGGACCGCGGCTACGGTGAGCTGTCGAGTGAATCGATCGGGCGCATCAAGGACATCATCGGCCAGCTGTGCGGCCGCGGTTATCTGGCTACCTCGCAGGGGCAGTACCCGGTCGTTGGCCTGGGCCCGCGTGCCGGCGAGGTCGAGGACGAGGCGTTTGCCTTTACCGTTAAGCGTCGCGCGTCCAAGCGCAAGGCCTCGGCCCGCGCCCGCCGTGCGGTGGATCTACTGCGCGAGGAGGCCGAGCTAGATCAGCGCCCGCGCGTGGGTGACGATGCCGAGCTGTTCGAGCGCCTGCGTGCCCTGCGCAAGGATATTTCGACCGAGCTGGAGATGGCGCCGTACATGGTCTTTTCCGACAAGGCTCTGCGAGGTCTGTGCCGCCTACGCCCGCAGACGCGCGACGAGCTTATCCAGGTCAACGGCATCGGCGAGAAAAAGGCCGATGCCTTTGGCGAGCAGTTTATGGCGGCGATTGAAGAGTTTGAGTCCGAACATGCACGGAATGGAGCATAACGATGGCATCCGACGATAAAACCGAGCGCACTGAGGTGTCCGCCGTGCCGCTGTACCAGCAGGTAATGGACGACCTAAAAGGCGAGATCGCGCGTGGCGTGTACGCATCCGGCTCGCGCATTCCTTCCGAGATGG
>CABUQI010000192.1 GCA_902493545.1 uncultured Collinsella sp.
AGGGCGCGCTTAACGTTATTACGCGAGAGCGTGCACATCCAACCGGCGATAAACAGAAATACCCAGCTGATACTAGCGCGCCAGATACCCTGGAAAACCGTTTCGGTAAACCACGGCATATCCCATCCATATAGGTAGGCCAAATCGTAGCAGGCGTGAAAACCTGCCATCGATAGCATCGTAAATCCGCGGACGGTATCAAATATGGTGATGCGTTTTTGCATTACGAGAACCGGCGCATTAAACCGACAACCTTTCCCAAAATAACGGGGTTCGTCGCATAGATGGGCTCCATGGTGTCGTTCTCGGGCTGCAGGCGCACGCGCCCCTGCTCCTTGTAGAACGTCTTGACAGTCGCCGAGCCATCGATCATAGCCACGACGATTTCGCCGTTCATCGCGCTCTTTTGCTCGCGAACGATAATGTAGTCACCGTTGTAGATGCCGACATTGATCATTGAGCTGCCGTGCACTTCAAGGATAAAGGAGCCCTGGTCTGTGGCGATTTCGGTCGGGATGGTAAAGGTGTCCTCGATATTTTGTTCGGCCAGAATGGGAATCCCAGCCGCGACGCGGCCGACGAGCGGCAGCGAGACCGTTCCGCGGGGCGCCGTGGGTTCATCGGATTTGGAAATCGAGACAGAGGATCCGTCCTCATCAAAGAGCTCTAGGGCGCGAGGCTTGGTGGCATCGCGCTTGATCAGTCCTCGAGCCTCCAGTGCAGAGAGATGAGCATGCACCGTGCTGGGGGAGGAGAGGCCTACGGCCGATGCCATCTCACGCACACTGGGCGGATAGCCCTTCTCCTGCTGATATTCCTTGATGAAGTCGTAAATCTGCTGCTGACGCTTGGTAATTTTGCGAGCCATCAGGGGATCCTCTCTGCCAATGTCAAACAAATGTTCGATTATTGCTTGACAGGAACAACTGTTCGAAGATAATAATAACCGAACATTCGTTCTCGCGCTAGACATTTTTGTCCGCGCGGCTTGATAAAACTGTTCTCAGCAAAACACGCGAGAGGAGAACATGATGAACGCAACGAATATGGTCCAGGGAAACCTCGCCCTTAAGCTCGAGACGCCTGCAGAACCCACTTTTACGGTTGTTCAGGGTGGCCGCTTCAGCTTTCAGCCTTTGGCCGTAAAGCCTGCTCGCAATCAGCAGGCTGCAGTCGCGCCGGCCCGCGTTGCCCTGAAGGTTCCGACGATTGTCGCCGTTGCCGTTGCGCTTACGCTCTTCTTTGTCCTCGCTACGTCGGTCTTTAGCGCGCGTCACGCCGCGTATGCCGAGTCCGTTTCCAACGTTACCTACGAGACCATTCGCGTTCAGCCTGGTGATTCTCTTTGGTCGCTTGCCGAGGAATATCCAATCGAAGGCCTTTCCACGCAAGAGACTTCCGACATGATCCGTAACGTCAATCATCTGGAGCATGGTTCGCTCGCCGCCGGTGCGCATCTTAAGGTTCCTGCTCGTTCGTAATCATTATCGCGCTGCGCATGGTACCCTTGTTATCGTTTAAGAGGAGGTACCATGCGCTGTCCCAAATGCGGCAAGGCACATACCCGCGTCGTTGATTCCCGTATGCAGGAGTCAAATAACACCATTAAGCGTCGTCGCGAATGTTGCTCGTGTAACTACCGCTTTACAACGTTCGAGCGATGTGAAGACCCAATCGAGGTCATTAAGTCGGACGGAACTAAGCAGCGGTTCGATCGCAATAAGCTGCTCGTCGGCTTGATGCGCGCCACCATCAAGCGCGATATCGACACTAAGAAGCTCAATGAGATTATCGACGACATCGAGGTCGAACTGCGCTCTCGCACGCTGACGGCCGTCACGTCTCATGAGTTGGGTGACATGGTGCTCAAGCGCTTGGCCAAGATTGACAAGGTGGCGTACATCCGCTTTGCCTCGGTCTACCGCGATTTCAAAGACGTCGATGAGTTTCTGCAAGAGCTCGACAAGCTAAGGTGATTTCATGTCCAACATTACCGTTAACATTAAGCGTCTCGACCCCACGGTCGAGCTTCCCAAATACGCCCATCCCACTGATGCCGGCTTGGATTTGCGCTCCAACGAGGACTGCGTCCTGAAGCCCTTCGAACGCCGTCTGGTCTCTACTGGGCTGGCTATCGCCCTGCCCGATGGCTACGCCGGCTTCGTCCAGCCCCGCAGCGGCTTGGCTATCAAGCAGGGCCTGTCTATAGTCAATACGCCGGGCCTCATCGACGCCCACTACCGAGGAGAACTCAAGGTTATCCTCATTAACCTGGATCCCTCCAACAACATCCAAATCAACAAAGGCGACCGCATAGCCCAACTTGTCATCCAAGAAGTCCCCACGGTCAACCTCATAGAAGTAGAAGAACTAGACGAAACCGACCGAGGCAACGGAGGCTTCGGCTCCAGCGGCGTCGCCTAGGGGCGCTCGTATCCCTCCCGCCCGCCTCTCACACATATCATCCCATGCTCAAACATTCTCGCGTCGCTTCGCTCGCTGCGAAACTGCGCGTGGAACG
>CABUQI010000193.1 GCA_902493545.1 uncultured Collinsella sp.
TTCATGGTAATGGGATTCATGGTCTATTCCTCCACGGCCTGCGTGCCGGCGGCACGGGCCAAATCATCGATTGACAGGGTGTCGGCGCTCAGGGCGCGATGACGGCCATCGAGCGCGGGCTCGCCCGCCCGTTCCACGGCCAGCGACTTGCCGGTACGCATATACCACGCGGCGCGACGACCCCAGACCAGCGCCTCGAGCAGGCTGTTGGAAGCCAGGCGGTTCTTGCCGTGAACGCCGTTGCAGGCCGTCTCGCCCGCGGCGTAGAGCTCGGGCATCGAGGTGCGGCCGTCCTTGTCGACCCACACGCCGCCCATAAAGTAGTGCTGCGTCGGCGTAACGGGAATGGGCTCGTCCAAGATGTCGCGGCCGTCCTCCAGGCAGCGCGCGCGAATGTTGGCAAAGTGCCCGGTCACCACGTCGCGCTCGACGGGGGCAAAGCTCAGCCACTCGTGCTCGGTGCCGTCCTGCTTCATCTGCTCGCGGATGGCGGCGGCGACAACGTCGCGCGGCTGCAGCTCGTCGGTAAAGCGCTCGCCAGCGGCATTGAGCAGAATCGCGCCCTCGCCGCGGCAGCTTTCGCTGATCAGGAAGGTGCGGCCCGGCTGCGGCGAGAACAGACCCGTGGGGTGAATCTGTACGTAGTCCAGGTGCTCCATCTTAATGCCATGCTCCTGAGCGATGTAGCAGGCATCGCCCGTGAGCTGGGGGTAGTTAGTCGAATGGTCGTATACGCCACCGATGCCGCCCGTCGCCCACAGCGTATGGCGGGCATGGATCTTAAACGGCTTACCGACATGCACGCCCTCAGCGGCATTTGCAAGCTCGTCGGCGGGGCGAGCTGAATCGTCCTCGTCCACGGCAACGGCGACGAGGCCGGTGCACACCGTGGCGCCATCGCGCTCGGCGGTCAGGATGTCGGTCATGGCCACGTGCTCCAAAATCTGCACGTTATCAAGCTTGCGAACGGCCTGGAGCAGCTTGGTCGTGATCTCCTTGCCCGTAATGTCGGCGTGGAAGGCGATGCGCGGTCGGCTGTGAGCGCCCTCGCGGGTAAAGTCGAGGCTGCCGTCGGCCTTGCGCTCAAAATCCACGCCCATGGCCAGCAGGTCGTTGATGACCGAGCGGCTCGAGCGAATCATGATGTCAACACTCTCGCGGCGGTTCTCGTAATGGCCGGCGTGCATGGTGTCCTCAAAGAAGGCATCGTAGTCCGAGCCTTCGGGAAGCACGCAAATGCCCCCCTGCGCGAGCATCGAATCGCACTCGTCGACAGCGCCCTTGGAGAGCATGATCACGCGCGTGCTCCTCGGCAGATTGAGGGCAGCATATAGGCCCGCCACGCCGCAACCGGCAATGACGACGTCGCACTCCATATCGGGGTATTGTTTGGTTTCCACAGGAATCCTCTCCCTTGTAATGTGGCATAAGGGATGGTCTCTCATGTCACATTGGCTTAGCGCGCCGCGTACTCGAGCATGCGGTCGAGCGTAAGTTTGGCCTGGTCGGCGGCCTCGTCCGACACGCCGATCTGCACCTCGCCCTCACCCGTCTCCAGGCAGTGCACGAGCTTTTCGAGCGTGATGAGATCCATGTTGACGCAGGTGGGCTGCACCGCAGGGAAGTAGAACTTCTTGCCGGTGCCCTGGCAGCGGCGCTCGAGTTCGTAGAGCACGCCGCGGACCGTCACGATGATGAACTCGCTCGCGTCCGACTCCTCGGCATACTTGATGATGCCGGCAGTGGAGCCGATGTAGTCGGCCTCGGCCAGGACGTCGGCCTTGCACTCGGGGTGCGCCAGCACGAGCGCGTCGGGGTGCGCCTCCTGCGCGTCGACGATCTGCTCGACGGTGATGATGTGATGACGCGGGCAGTAGCCGTTGTTGAGGATGACGTGCTTTTGGGGCACCTGCTCGGCCACAAAGCGGCCCAGGTTTTGGTCGGGAATGAACAAGATGTGCTGCTGCGGCAGCTCGGAGACGATCTTGACGGCGTTGGAGCTGGTGACGCACACGTCGCTCCAGCTCTTGATCTCGACCGTGGAGTTGACGTAGCAGACGACAGCCAGGTCGTCGCCGTACTCGGCGCGCGCCGCGTCGACCGTCTCGCGCTTGACCATGTGCGCCATGGGACAGTCCGCGCAGGGCTCGGGCAGCAGCACGGTCTTAGTGGGATTGAGCAGCTTGGCGCTCTCGCCCATAAACTCCACGCCGCACAACACGATGGTCTGCTGCGGCAGGCTTTTGGCGAGCTTTGCCAGGTAGAAGCTATCGCCGACGTAATCGGCAACGGCTTGGATCTCGGGCGCCACGTAATAGTGCGCCAGGATCACCGCGTCACGTTGGGTTTTTAGTTGCTGAATGGCCTCGGCGAGCTCTGCGGGCACCAGTGCCGCACGCTCCGTTGCCGTCGTTGCCGATGCCAGGCCGGCCGCGATATCGCGTGCAAGCTCCGACGCATCCATGTTCGCGCTCTGTGCCATCAAGGCCCCTCTCTTTTGGCGAATCTTGG
>CABUQI010000194.1 GCA_902493545.1 uncultured Collinsella sp.
GACCATGCCCGAGGTTGCCTACACCTACGCCCTGCCCAAGGACGTGTGCGACAAGCACCACGTGCGCAAGTACGGCGCGCACGGTACTAGCCACCGTTACGAGTGGATGATGGCCAAGGAAATCCTGGGCTCGCGCTGCCATCGCCTGCTTTCGTGCCATCTGGGCAACGGTGCTTCGCTTGCCGCCATTGAGGACGGTGTGTGCCGCGATACCACGATGGGCCTCACGCCGCTTGACGGCCTGATGATGGGCACCCGTTGCGGTTCCATCGACCCGGCCACCGTGTGCTACCTGCAGCGCGAGGGCGGCTACAGTTACCAGGAAGTCGACGACATGATGAACAAGCAGTCCGGTCTGCTTGCCATCTCGGGCATCTCCAACGACGCCCGCGACATCCGTACGCGCGCCTCCGAGGGTGACGAGCGTTGCCTGCTCGCCTTCGATATGTTCGCCTACAAGGCCATGCAGCAGGCCGGCTCCATGATCGCCTCCATGGCGGGCGTGGACACCATTACCTTTACCGCCGGCATCGGCGAGAACGACTGGTCGATCCGCAAGGCCTTCTGCGACTGCTTTGAGTGGCTGGGCGTGCGCATCGACAACAATAAGAACCGCGAGGCCGTGGGCAACGGCCCGCAGGTCATCAGCGCCGCCGGCTCTTCCGTCACGGTCATGGTCATCCCCACAGACGAGGAATACATGATCGCCCACGACGTCGAGCGTCTAACCAAGAACAACTAACGCGCGCATTTGCAAGTAGACGAAAGGTCTCCAGAGCAACAGCTCCGGAGGCCTTTTTACTAGCAGGCGGAAATTCCAGTCCCAAAGTGATCGCCACCAGCAACGCCTGCGCTCCCAACAACGGCACCCATCCGTTCAGATTTTTCAGCCCCAGCTCGTAGTCAAGCCGCCGTCCATTCCAGATGCCCTGAATGCTACGTGGCGGTAGAAGGCCGTACGGGCTAACCCCTGAAAACAATCCGCAGACCAGAAACGCCCCCGTTCGTAGCTCCGGAGGAGCAGAACGGGGGCGTTTCATTGGTCGAGGACGTTTTCAGGGGTTAGCCCGTGCGGCCTTCGGGCGAGTGCATCCGCTACTCAGCCATCTGAGCCTGGACGGCGGTGATGGCCACGACACCCACGATGTCGTCGGCAGAGCAGCCGCGCGACAGGTCGTTAACCGGCTTGGCGATGCCCTGCAGGATGGGGCCGTAGGCGTCAGCGCCAGCGAAGCGCTGGACCAGCTTGTAGCCGATGTTGCCAGCCTCGAGGTCGGGGAACACGAGCACGTTGGCCTTACCGGCGACAGAGGAGCCGGGAGCCTTGAGCTGGGCGACGGTGGGGACGATGGCGGCGTCGAGCTGCAGGTCGCCGTCGATGGCGAGCTCGGGAGCCTTCTCCTTGCAGAACTTCACGGCCTCCTGGACCTTCTTGGCGACCTCGCCACCGGCGGAGCCCATGGTGGAGTAGGAAAGCATGGCCACGTGCGGCTCAACATTGCTCATGAAAGTGGACCAAGAGTGAGCGGAGGCGATGGCGATCTCGGAGAGCTCATCGGAGGACGGGTTGATGTTGAGGCCGCAGTCGGCGAAGATCAGCGTGCCGTCGGTGCCGAACTGCGGGGTGTCGGTGCACATCACGAAGAAGGCCGAGACCAGCTTGGTGCCCGGGGCGGTCTTGAGGATCTGAAGCGCGGGGCGCAGGGTGTCGGCCGTGGAGTGGCAGGCGCCGGAGACCAGGCCGTCGGCGTCGCCCATCTTGACCATCATGGTGCCAAAGTAGGTGGCGTCCATCACCTGGGCGCGAGCCTGCTCGATGGTGACACCCTTCTTGGCGCGGAGCTCGGCAAACTTCTGCGCGTACTCCTCGTGCTTCTCGGCATTGCGCGGGTCGATGACGGTAGCGCCGGGAACGTCGATCTCGTCGGGGTTGCCCAGGATGACGATCTTTGCCAGGCCCTCCTCGATGATCTTGGTGGCCGCGACGATGGTGCGCGGATCCTCGCCCTCGGGCAGGACGATCGTCTTAAGGTCGGCCTTGGCGGCAGACTTCATACGGTTTAGGAAATCGCTCATGTTACTCCTTACAAGCGTTTCGCTAAGCTCCAGGCGCCCGGCTGTTCACGAATAAACCCGCTGCTAGCGGGTTTACCTTTCAATTATGTTCGCCGCGGTGCTTGAGCTTTCCTTGTGTGGCAAGCTCATTATAGGACGCATTAGCGCTATAATCGCTCTGATAAATATGTCTCGAAGAATGTTCGAGAAAAGCCCAGCTAACGAGCCCGTGGCTTTTGACAAGGAGTATCGATGCAGATTACCTCAGGCCTGCCTGAAGGCTTTAACGCCGGCGCGTACGACATGATTGTCGTCGGTGCTGGATATGCCGGTGCCGTTTGCGCCCGCCGTCTTGCCGAAACCATCGGCTATCGTGTTGCCGTTTTGGAGCGCCGTAGCCACATTGCGGGCAATGCCT
>CABUQI010000195.1 GCA_902493545.1 uncultured Collinsella sp.
AAACGAGTAGCAAGATTGGGTGCTACCGGTGGTCGGCGATGTAGCCCAAAGCGACTGCCGCATAAGCCGCGGCGCCAAGGGGAAGCTCGGCATCGTTAAAACGTGCCTTGGGATGGTGCTGGGCAAAGTGTTCGTCCGTGTCGGTTACGGCCGCGCCCACGGTAAAGTACGCACTCGGAATCTCGCTCGAGATAAGCGCGAAGTCCTCACTCGCCATGGCATGGAAAAGCGGCAAGAAAGCCGCCTTGGGCAGCACTGCGCCCACATAGCCAAGCGACGCCTGAGTCATATCGCTGTCGAGTACAAGCGGCGGAACATCCGAAAGCGTCTCGATGGTCGCCGGCGTACGATATGTTGTGGCAACGCCGTTAACGACCTCCGCGATGCGGGTCTTGAGGTGCTCCATGAGCTCAACATCGAAGCCGCGCAGCGTTCCCTCGAGCACGCAGGTGTCGGGGATGACGTTGGCCGCCAAGCCGCCAGCAAACTTACCAACGGTAAGTGCGACTTCCTTGGCCGCCGGCACCTCGCGGGCGATAAGCTCCTGGAGCGCCAGGTGCACATGGACGCCGGCCGTGATGGGGTCGATGCAGATCTCGGGGCTCGAGCCATGGCCGCCCTTGCCCTGCAGCGTGATGCGGAAACCGTACACGCCCGAAAGCGCCGGGCTCCCATAGAGCACCAGGCCGAGCGGCGATTGGCTGTTAACATGCATGGCAAAAGCCGCCTGAGGACGCGGGTTCTCGAGCAAGCCGTCGGCGATGGCAGCGCGTGCCCCCTCAAAGGTCTCCTCGCCCGGCTGGAACAGCAGTTTGACGGTAGCGTTGGCGTCGACAAGCTCGGCCTCGCGGGCCTTGAGCAAGCGCGCCGCACCAAGCAGCGCCGTCGCGTGCATATCGTGACCGCAAGCATGCATGCAGCCGTTCGTAGAGGCGAAAGGCTCGCCCGACTCTTCGGCAACGGGCAGGGCATCCATGTCGCCACGCAGCATAATGACCGTTCCGGCCTGTTCGTCCGTGCAGACGCCATTGCCCTGGGCCGCGGTGGCACCGGCACCGACAAGGCCCACAACACAGGAACCATCGACGAGCGTGGCAAACGGGATGTCCATCTCGGCCAGGCGCGCTTGGATATACGCAGAGGTCTGCGGGAGGTCGTTACCAAGTTCGGGCGTCCGATGCAGATCGTGACGCCATGCGGCAAGCTCATCGGCAAAAGTTTGAGCCTCTTTGACCAGACTGTCGCCAATGGCGGCTTGCGCCGCCGCGGTGGCCTTGGGCGCTGATTGCGGTTGAAGATCGGACAGTGCTGGTGCCATAGATGCCCTCCAGTAACGTTTTTGCAGCAAGCACTTTGATAGCGTAAAGTGCAAGGTACTACTTTAAGGGCGACGCATAAAAAATGCCGCCCCGGGAGGCGGCGCAACAAATTGTTTACAATTGCGGGCGCGGCTTTCGACGCAAAAAATCGAAATGCGTCTCGCTCAAGATAATCGAAAGAAAGATGAGCGCGAAGCCGGCGAGCAGGCGCGAGGTGAGCGCCTCCCCCATCAGCAGCACCGAGAACAGCACACCCGAAGGCGACTCCATCGAAAGGAGCAGCGAGCCCGTCGAGGCCGGGACATGCGCCAGGCCGACATTTTGGATGAGCAGAGCCACACATGTGCAGCCCACCGAGAGAAACGCCATCACACTGATAAAGCTCGGCGTCCAAACGGACAGCGGCGCTTGGTTCTCGAATAGCAGCGACGAGATCAGGCTCAGCACGCCGTTGCCCACAAACATCCAAAACGTGATGACGTTGATGTCCATCTTGCGGCCATACTTGGCGGTCACCGCCATCTGGATGGCAAAGAAGACCGCACCGCCCAGTGTGATGACATCGCCGACATTGAACTCGACGCTATCGAGCGCCACCAGACCAATGCCCGCCAGGCACAGCAACGCGGCGCCCAAGTTGTAACGGGTAAGCTTTTCGCCGCTTAGAACGTAGCTCGCAAACGGAACCAAGATGCAGTACGTGCCCGTCAAAAATGCACTCTTGCCCGCCGTGGTCTGTGCCAGGCCGATCGTCTGCAAACCGTAGGCACCCCACATGAGCGCGCCCATGCCAAGTCCAACAATCAGGTTTCGAGCGTTGAAATGGGCAACAATGCGCTCGTGGAAGATGGCGAACATAACCAGCGAAGCCGGAAGAAAACGAATATAGAGCAGTTCGAACACCGGAATGGTGTCGAGCGCATCTTTCATGGTGGTAAAGGAATAGCCCCAGATGACCGCCACCGATAGCAGCAAGACCTTCCAGAAGAACGGGGAACGCGCGCCGGCGCCGCGGGAGGTGCCGCCGGCGCCCAGGTCCTCCCGTGCGACAGGGCTATCGGGCATGTTTTCGATTTCGTTGGCAGCGTATTGGGCCATGGAACGTCCTCACA
>CABUQI010000196.1 GCA_902493545.1 uncultured Collinsella sp.
GGCTCCAAGCGATGCCGGCGGCGTCGAGCTCGTCGGTCACCTTAGCGGTAACGCCAAACTTGACCAGATCGGGGTCGGAGCAGACGAAGATCTTCTTGTAGCCACGACGCTGGAGCTCGCCGGGGATCTCCTTGATGGCACCGGAACCATGATAAGAAATGGTGTTGAGAACGAAACGATTAGCCATTGATAGCCTCCTATCGTGCGCGGGGCACCCGTTACGCCCCGCACTATAAGTCCCATCCTAACGCTTTTGAAACAAAAAACACGCGAGAACATCAAAAGTGTTAAAGCGTTTCAACAGAAGATGAAAAATACTGCGGCAAAGGGACAACCCCTTTACCGCGTTCGGTTACCTTCGACAGCCCTCTTTCCAAGCCTCGGCCGCAACCTTCCAGCGAAAACGCAAGTCGCGCTCGCGGTCGATGAACATGATGGCAAACGCGATAAACAGCAGCACGCTCGCCACGACGATGGCGTGCAGGCCCATGTGCTCAATACACCAGTTGCCCAGCACGGCGCCAAACACAAAGGTAAAAATCACGCCAAAGTACAGCAGGCCGTTTTCCAAAAAGCCGCGCTTGTGGGTGATGATGTAATCGTCCACGTTTTGCAGCGCGTTGCGCAAGTTGCCGATGCACATGGTCGTAGCGATGCCGTGACCGTGGATCTTGCGGAAGCTCTCGACTTGCATGCCGCAGGCAAACGAAGTGAGGCAGTTGGCGAGCAGGTTGAAATCGCCGCCCGGGATAAAGCTCACGCCCAGCAAGATAACGGCTTCAAAAAACACCGTCACCTGGCGCCAGTGAATCACACTGCCAAACCGCTCGTGCACCAGGTCGGCAAGCATAATGCCCACGGCAAACGACACCACGGGGAAGAAATAACGTCCCGCCAGCGCCCAGTTGCCCTCCGAGATGCTCACGCCCACCAGCAGGATGTTGCCCGTCTGCGCGTTGGCAAAAACATGGTCGCGGCCGATGTAGGAATACACATCCATAAAGCCACCGGCGAGCGCCAAGATGATGCCCAGCTCAAGAGACTCCGATATCTGTTTGGCACGCTGCATCGTCGTGCATCCTCCTTGTTGGCGACTCTCTCGTGCGTTGGCGGAGACATAGCCGCCGTTCATACTGTAACCCATTGACATCATGGCGCGCACGCAAGACGGGTTCCCCAACGCGCAGATACACAGTCTGGAAACAAACGGCGGGCGCGGCGCCGACACCCGCATCGGCGCGCCGATCCGCCAGCTCGTGTACTCCACCAGTCTTTTTAGCCCCGTCCCAAAAAGACTGGTTACAATTACGTGCAGCATACAAACACCGGGAGGAATCGTGGCAAAAAAGCCCCAGGACGCTCAGAACAACCAGCACGGCAAGCATGCCCAGCGCGGCCAGCAGCAAAAGCGTGGCGGCAAGGCCCAGGGCTCGCGCCCCGCGCATACCCCGGCAGCGCCTGTCCGCCCCTGGCGTCCGGGTCGCGATAAGTTCCTCCCCGTCAGTCGCGCCGATATGAATGCGCGCGGCTGGGACCAGTGCGACTTTGTCTACATCTGCGGCGACGCCTACGTGGACCATCCCAGCTTTGGCATGGCCATCGTCAGCCGCGTACTCGACGCGCACGGCTACAAGGTGGGCATCATCTGCCAGCCCGACTGGACCGACCCCGCCAGCATTACCGCGCTCGGCGAGCCTCGCCTAGGCTTTCTCGTCAGCGCCGGCAACATGGACTCCATGGTCAACCACTATTCGGTGACCAAGCACCGCCGCCACACCGACGCCTATACCCCCGGCGGCGAGGAAGGTCACCGCCCCAACCGTGCCGTCACGGTCTACGGCAATCTCATCCGCCAGACGTTCAAGGACGCTCCCATCATTATCGGCGGCATCGAGGCGAGCCTGCGCCGCCTGGCCCACTACGACTACTGGCAGGACAAGCTCAAGCGCTCGGTACTACTCGACTCGGGCGCCGACATCCTCATCTACGGCATGGGCGAGCACGCAATCGTCGAGATCGCCGACGCACTCGACGCGGGACTGCCCGTCGATCAGATCACCTATATCAACGGCACCGTTTACCGCACGGGTTCGCTCGACGAGGTCTACGACTACGACCTGCTGCCCAGCTGGGACGACCTTGCCGCCGATAAGCTCAACTACGCGCGCAGCTTTAACGTTCAGCAGCAAAACATGGACCCCATCACCGGGCATCGCCTGGTAGAGCCCTACCCCAACAGCGTCTATGTGGTGCAGAACCCGCCGTCGGCGACGCTCACCACCGATGAGATGGACGAGGTGGCCGAGCTCCCCTACGCACGCGATTGGCATCCCGACTACGACGCGGCAGGCGGCGTGCCGGCCTTTGCCGAGATCAAGTTTTCCATCAGCTCCAACCGCGGCTGTTTTGGCGAGTGCTCGTTTTGCGC
>CABUQI010000197.1 GCA_902493545.1 uncultured Collinsella sp.
AGCGCATAGCGACGCGCAATGCTCGTCACAAGGCCGGTCGGATACTGATGGGACGGCATCAGGTGAAGGATATCGGCCCCGGTTTTCTGCAGAGCGCTCAGGTCCACGCCGTCGTCATCCAACGGGATATGTCGTACTTGGCAGCCCATAGCCTGATAGATGCGCGTCAGGCGCAAATAGCCCGGATCCTCAACGGCATACACCTTGTCCGCGCCAAGCAGCTGAACCAACATGGTATCGAGCAGCTGGGCGCCCGCACCGATAACAATGTTGTCGGGGTCGACATTCATACCCCTCGTCCCGCGCAGATGATGAGCAATTGCGCATCGTAGCCGAACGGTGCCCTGTACCGGTGCGGGCGAAAAGATCTCGCGCTCATCTTCGGATGTCAGCGTCGCCCGCAGTGCGCTTTGCCAAAGCCGCGCCGCCTCCAAAGTGGAAGGAGAAAGTGCGTCGAATTGCTCGACCCGTCCATCAACATCATGTGCGTTAAGACCCGCAGGAGCGGAATCTCGATCAAACTCTGTCTCAGCCAAAGGCAAAACCGGTGCATCCGGAAGCTCACAAGCGTAGTAGCCACGACGCGGCTTTGAGCAAATATAGCCCTCGGCAAGTAACTGGCTATATGCATTCTCGATGGTAATGACACTGATTCCCAGATGGCTGGCAAAGGCACGCTTAGACGGAAGATGCTCCCCCGCCGCAATACGGCCAGCAACAATATCATCTCGAATTTGCTGGTAAACATACTCATAGAGCGATGCTTCGCCGCGTTTTTCCAAATTGTAGTCAAGCATGAGTTTATCACCTGACCATATCGAACCGTTCAATCTGGTATTAGTCTGACCTTGTTATTATCTCGAAAACTGAGTATTTCGCCATACCCAGCTCCCCGATAGGATGTTCCGTCAAGCAATGCACATGCCAACCAAGGGAGCAACCATGGCAGAACAGACCAGCAAGGCCGATCGCGTCAAACTCAATCGCGAGCTCGCGCAGATGCTCAAGGGCGGCGTCATCATGGACGTCACCACGCCCGAGCAGGCACGCATCGCCGAGGAGGCGGGCGCCTGCGCCGTCATGGCACTCGAGCGCATTCCGGCCGACATCCGCGCCGCAGGCGGCGTCTCGCGCATGAGCGACCCCAAGATGATCAAGGGCATCCAAGAGGCCGTCTCCATCCCTGTTATGGCCAAGTGCCGCATCGGTCACATCGTCGAGGCGCAGGTCCTGCAGGCCATCGAGATCGATTACATCGACGAGTCCGAGGTTCTCTCCCCTGCCGATGACGTCTATCACATCGACAAGACCCAGTTTGACGTGCCGTTTGTCTGCGGCGCCCGTGATCTGGGCGAGGCGCTGCGCCGTGTTGCCGAAGGCGCCACGATGATTCGCACCAAGGGCGAGCCGGGCACGGGCGACGTCGTCCAGGCTGTACGCCACATGCGCAAGATCCAAAAGCAGATCCGTGACGTTGTTGCTCTGCGCGACGACGAGCTCTTTGAGGCAGCCAAGCAACTGCAGGTTCCGGTCGAGCTGGTGCGCGAGGTCCATGCCACGGGTAAGCTTCCCGTCGTGAACTTTGCCGCCGGCGGCGTAGCGACCCCCGCCGACGCCGCGCTGATGATGCAGCTGGGAGCCGAAGGCGTGTTTGTCGGCTCGGGCATCTTTAAGAGCGGCGACCCCGCCAAGCGCGCAGCCGCCATCGTCAAGGCCGTGGCAAACTTCACCGATGCCAAGCTCATTGCCGAGCTTTCGGAGGACCTGGGCGAGGCCATGGTGGGCATCAACGCCGACGAGATCGAGATTATCATGGAAGAGCGCGGGCGCTAGTCCAGCAGAAAGGATCGCACATGAGCGATTATGCAGACCAGACGGTCGCCGTGCTGGCGGTCCAAGGCGCTTTTGCCGAGCACGAGGCAAGGCTATCCGAGCTGGGCGCACGTTGTATTGAGCTGAGGCAGGCGGCTGATTTGAAGCAGGACTTTGACCGTCTGGTACTTCCCGGCGGCGAGTCTACCGTTCAAGGGAAGCTGCTTGATGAGTTGGACATGCTCGAGGAGCTTCGTGCCCGTATCGCTGAAGGTATGCCCGTCCTGGGCACCTGCGCCGGCCTAATTCTGCTGGCTCACGACCTTGCCGCCCATGACGATAAGGGCACGCCGCGTTTGGCAACCATGGATGTACTTGTCGAGCGCAATGCCTACGGCAGACAGCTCGGCAGCTTTCGAACCAAGGGACAGGTAGCCGGCATCGACGGTGAAGTGCCGCTGACGTTTATCCGCGCGCCCCGCATCGTCGAGGTCCACGGCGACGCCAAGGCTTTAGCGAAAGTCGACGGCCGTATCGTCGCCGCCCGTCAGGGCAACCAGCTCGGCGTAACCTTCCACCCCGAACTCGACGAAGACACCCGCCTCCACGAA
>CABUQI010000198.1 GCA_902493545.1 uncultured Collinsella sp.
CCTCTCTTGCCGGCGACGCGGCGGGCAAAACCCTCTCCGTCAACGCATTGGGCTATAGGATAACACATTTCGCGAGCGCATCGCCGCGTTCCGTTTTGTTCGCGCTGGGTACAAGGCAGGTAGCTGTGCAAATTGGCCGCGCACCCGCCTGCGGCGCTCGGCCTGCGAGATTAAGGATACGGTATGGGAAAGAAACTCGATAAGAAGGCCCAGGCCGCCGTGGCAAAGGCTGCCAAGGGCGTCAAGGCTGCTAAAGTCGACAAGGCCGTCAAAAAGTTCCGCAAACTCGAGGGCAAGCTGTGGACTCGCGAGTACCTGCTCAAGATTGCCGAGTTCGATGGAGCGACGATTGCTCCTGCCAACGGTGCTGCCGCCCGTGCCGACGCCATGGGCACGCTTGCCGGCGAGCATCACAAGCTACTGACCAGCGAGAAGTCCGTTGAGCTCGTACGCTCGTTAGCGCGCGAGACGGTTGCAGGCGGACACGTAGACGACCCGCAGCTGCTCGACGAGATCCGCGTGCTCGGCCGCGACCAGCGCGAGGCAAGCGTTATTCCTACCGAGGAGGCCGAGGCCTGGACCAGGCTCACCTGCGAGGCCGACGCCGTGTGGCACAAGGCCAAGACGGCCAACGACTGGGCGAGTTTTGAGCCCTATGTGGATAAAATCGTCGCCCAACTTAAGCATCAGGCCGAACTCATGGACCCCAAGCGCGACCCATACGACGTTTGGCTCGACCAGTACGAGCGCGGCCTTTCTGCCGAGAGCTTCGATGCGTTTTGCGATGAGGTCAAGGCGACGGTCGTGCCGCTCGTGCACGCCATCGGCGAGCGCGGCCAGCAGCCCGCTGCCGACTTTTTGCACGCCCGCGTGCCCGAGGCCGCCCAGCGCGCCATGAGCTTCGACCTTATGAAGCTCGTCGGCCTGAACCTGAACGACACCACGCTTGCCTTTACCGAACACCCGTTTAGCGAGGGCTTTGCCGTGGGTGACGCGCGCATCGCGACACACATCTACGAGAACGATTGCATCTCCAACGTCTACAGCATCATCCACGAGGCGGGACATGCCATGTACGAGCTGGGCGTCAATCCCGCCTATGCGCGCACCCGTCTTGAGGGCGGCACCTCCATGGGCATCCACGAGAGCCAGAGCCGCTTTTTCGAGAACACCGTGGGTCGCAGCCGCGCCTTTATGGGACCGCTGCTCGAGGTGCTGCGCCGCCACGCACCCGAGGTCTACGGCGACGTCGACGAGGACACGCTCTACCACGCCGTGAACATCGCGCAGCCTTCGCTGATCCGCACCGAGGCCGACGAGCTCACCTATCCGCTGCACGTTATGGTGCGCTACGAGATCGAGCGCATGCTGTTTGCCGGCGAGGCCACGGCCAAGGACATCCCCGCGCTTTGGAACCGCTTCATGGATGAGTACCTGGGCATTCCCGTTCCCGACGACACGCACGGCTGCCTACAGGATACGCACTGGAGCGGCGGCTCGTTTGGCTACTTCCCCACCTATGCGCTGGGCAGCGCCTACGACGCCATGTTTGTGCCGGCCATGTGCCGCGACGGCGTCGACCTTACCGGTGCCTGCGCGAGCGGCGATCTGGCGCCCGTCCGCACCTGGCTGGGCGAGCACATTTGGCAGTGGGGCCGTGCCAAGGACGCACCGGAGCTCATCAAGGGCGCGTGCGGCATGGACTTTGACGCCCGTTACTACTGCAGCTACCTGCAGGACAAGTTCACCACACTGTACGAGCTGTAAGACCTAAAGCAGCACTCCGAAGGCCGTGGTCAAAAAAGGGCAAATTTGAGTACTGCTGCCATGCTTGTAACATTTAATTTGGGTAAAAAAGAGGTCCTAAGTGAGATTTATTCTTACTTAGGACCTCTTTTATTAGACATATGGGGAAATATGCAAGTCGGAATGGTGTTCAAATGGCGCCAGCATGGGCTTTGGAGGCGAAAATTGCTGTTACTAAATTCGTAACAGTACTCATATTTGCCACTTTTTGGCCACAGCCTATTAATAACCCCCTGCTAAACAGCCCCGAGAGCCCCTACAGAGCCTCGAGTGCGTTGGCGATGCGCTTCATGGCGGCGTCGGCGGCGGCTTGGTCCGGAGCCTCAGCCAACACGCGAATCACCGACTCGGTTCCGCTCTTGCGCACGAGCACGCGGCCCTCGCCCGCCAGCGCGGCCTCGGCCTCGGCGATTGCGTTCTGCACGCCCATGTTCTCGAGCGCGGCATCCTTGTCGGCCACGCGCACGGCAACCTGCGCTTGCGGCAGCAGCTTGCACGGAGCCGTGAGCTGCGAGAGTGTCTCGCGCTCGGCGCGAATCACTTCCATCACGCGCAGCGAGGTCATAATGCCGTCGCCCGTGCGCTCGATATCGCCAAAGATCGTATGGCCCGTCT
>CABUQI010000199.1 GCA_902493545.1 uncultured Collinsella sp.
CGCGGCAGCTTGGCGCCGATCTCCTCGTAGCGCTGCGGCTTCTCCAGAAAGTCGACGACCTCCTTGAGAGACTCCTTGGCCTCTTCCTGACCGGCGACGTCCTTAAAGGTCACGCCCACGTCCTTGGAGGCGATCACGCGCGCGCCGGACTTACCCAGTCCGCCGCCAAAACCGCCGCCGCCAAAGTTCATCGACGGGCCGTCATCGCCCATAGCCTTCTTCATGCGGCGGTTGAGCCACCAACCGATGAGGAAGAAAATCGCCATGGGAAGAATGAGTGTGAGCAGGTAGTAGGTCATCAAACCCGAGTTTTTATCGGGAACGACCGACTCCAGCGAAGCGCCAGACTCAAGCACGCGATCGGTAAAGCCCGCGTCATTCGGCACACCGGTCGTCTTGTAGGCGATGTTCTCGTCCTCGCCCTTCTTGGTGTAATAAATCGAGTAATCGTCCGTGTTGTACTCGACCTTGTCGACGCTCTTCTTATCGAGCGCTTTGACAAACGTCGAGTAATCGGTCTTCGTAATCTGCTGCGTGTGACCGATGTTGGGGAACAGAACGGTCGAGAGCACGAGGTAGACGACGAAGGCGATGAGCACGTAGAGAATCATATTCCGTCTACGTTTGTTGTCATCCATCTCCATCTGCTTGAACTCCATCTACTGGGGTTGATAATGCTTTCTAGAATACCCAACCCGGACGGCGATAAACCGACGCCGGGCACGAAAGGACAGAGATGGCATCACTGTAAGTCGGCAAGGTTCAAATCTATACAGGCGACGGCAAGGGCAAGACGACGGCTGCTTTGGGGCGCGAGAGGATGTCGAGGAACTGATTGCGATAAAGCCCGCCACCACGGAGCTCGTGCTCCCCGGCCGCGGCTTGCTACCCCTCGCCGACCTTGCCGACCTAGTAACCGAAATGCGCCCCGTCAAACACTACTTCGACGAAGGCCTCCTAGCCCGTCAAGGCATCGAATACTAATTGATTCGTTTTCCGCCAACACCTACAGCTCATAAGGAAGTTGCGGTGGAATAGAACTTGTTTGACGGTCCGCAAGGGCTTTTCAGGAACTATTTCACCGCAACTTATCAGGGGAACCCGATGGATGAGCTAGGCGGTGGCGCGGCCTAGCCAGTTGCCGCTGTGGTGGTAGATGGTGAACATGGTTGCGGTGATGAGCCAGGTTACGGGGTAGACCAGCAGTAGATGCTCAAGCGACGGATCGAAGGGCATGATCGCAAACACCCAGATCACCCTCAAGACAACGGTGCCAAAGATGGTGAGCATCATAGGCTGCAAACTCACGCCGGCGCCGCGAATGGAGCCCGATGCGTTCTCGATAATCGAGAAAATCGCGTAGAACGGCGCGATAAAATGAAGGATCGTCGTGGTGTACGCCGAAATCGAAGCATCGTCGACAAACAGACGCGACAACGGACCTGAGAACACCAACAGCACGGCTGACAGGCCACCAATGAGCATAAACGACAGCACGAGCGATGTATGGTAGCCCTTGCGCATGCGCTCGTAGTTGCGCGCGCCAAAGTTCTGCGCCGAGAACGTGGTGATCGACACGCCAAGCGCCTCGGTAACCATCCAGACAATGCCATCTAAGCGGCCCGAAAGTCCCCACGCCGTGGTGACATCGGCGCCAAACGAGTTGACCGACACCTGAATCAAAACGTTGGAAATCGAATACGCAGCAGACTGAAAGCCAAGCGGCAGACCACACGAGATCATACTCTTGCAAATACCGCGATCGATACCGAGCTTAGACAGCGAAAGACGCCATGCACCCGGAGCGCGCATCATGCGCAACACGATCATCGTTGCATTGGAGCAAATGGTCAGCGCCACTGCGATGCCGCAGCCCAGCGCCTCCATATGCAACACAGCGACAAAGATGATATCCAGCACCACGTTAACAAGGCAGCCAGAGGCAATGATCACGGCGGGCCCGCGCGTGTCGCCCACGGCACGCAGCAGTGCGGTTCCCATATTCAGCAGCAGTGCCGCAACCATCGCGGCAAAATAACAGCGAGCATAGGCCACACCCTCGGCCAATAGTTCATGCGGCGTGTTCATAAGCACCAGCATGGGCTCAACGAACACTATGCCAAGAATCGAGAAAGCGATACCGCCCACCAGCGCGAGCGTCATGGCTGTATGGACCGAACGACTCAGTCGCTCATCATCGTGCTGGCCAAAATACTGACCGGTAATGACCGCGCAGCCGGCGCCAACGCCAACGCAAAAGCCAATGCAAAGCTCGGTGAGGACCATCGTGGCCTGAATGCCGCCCAGCGCGAGCTTGCCGCCAAACTGGCCAACGATATACGTACCGATAAGCGTGTAGGCCTGCTGAAAAAACGAACTAAAAAAGATGGGAACGCACAG
>CABUQI010000200.1 GCA_902493545.1 uncultured Collinsella sp.
CGCGTCTTCGCCGACTGTCTCCGCAAGACCACCATGTCACGAGCAGCCGAAACCGTCCCCGCCGACCCCACAGGCCCCGCCGGCACCATGGACCGCAGCTTCTTACTACACCACATAGCCTCAAGCTTCGTAGCCACCGTCCAATGGTGGGCCTGGCACAACTTCCAAGCAGACAAAGCCGAAGTAGCCAAAGACTACCTATCAGCCATTAAGCCTCTCTTCAACTAAGTAAACCCCTCATCCCAAAGTTCCGCCCTCATCTCAAAGCCCCGCCCCAACCCAAAGCACAATCCATCCCAAAGTATCGACAACAGCCCAACGCCCCTACCGGCAACAAGCCCCTCCCATCCAAATTCAGATATTATATGTTGGATTGCTTGTACGAACGCAACAAAGACCCCGCAGCTGGCCGCATGGGGTAACTTCCCAGCGCATTCCGCAGGACGCAAAAAGGCTCGCCGCACGAAGTGCGCAGCGAGCCTTTTTGCATGTCCGAGGACGCGCTGGGAAGTTACCCCATGCGGCCAGCGAACAACTATGTAGCCTCAGACTAGAACATGCCCAAGAAACCGTGCACAAACAGCGCGGCCAGAGCAGCACCGATAAACGGAGCGATGCCAGGAACAAGCAGGCCATACTTCCAGTTGTTGTCGGCCTTGTTCTTGATCGGCAGCACCTGATAGGCCATACGAGGACCAAGGTCACGAGCCTGGTTCATGGCGAAGCCGGTGATGCCGCCCATGCCCATGCCAACGGCCCAAACGATCAGGCCGACGCAGATAGCGAGCATCAGAACGTTCTCACCAGCGCGGCTAGCGGCAGCAAGGATGGCGCTGATGAACACAAAGGTGCAGATAGCCTCGCAGAAGAAGTTACGGGCATAGTTCGTGCCCTCGGTAGTAGGGTTGGTCGAGAAGATGTTGCGCTGGGCAATAGGATCGACGACGCCCTCGGAAGCCTTGAACTCATCGGCATACATAAGCCAAGCGATTACGGCGCCCACAAAGCCGCCGAGCATATCGGCAATCATGAAGGGAATGCAGCTGCCCCACGGCACCAGACCTACGATGCACTGGGCGAGCACCATAGCCGGGTTCATGCACACGGCGCCGCCAAAGACAAACAGGCAGACCGAAATGCCAAAAGACCAGGTGGTGATGGCAAACATGTGGCCGGAGCCCTGATACTTGGTGCCCTTGAGCACGGTATCGCAGTGCACGCCCACGCCAAAGATGATCATGAGGGCCGTTGCGCCGAATTCGCAGAGGAGTTTGGTAAGCATAAAACCTTATCTTTCTTGTCGGTTATAAACGATTCGTTTAGGCCGCGTACTAGTGCTGAGCGACGACAACGCCCAGGCCATCGGGAATGACGGCCACCTTGGCATCGGCACCCTTCATCTCAAAGGCGAGCTTGAGCGCCTCCTCGATAGTGTTGACCGGCGTCATGTGCATATCCTTGAGCATCTGGTGATCACACAGGTCGGTGACCATAATCACAGGGTGATGCGCCAGGATGCGGGCGAAAATCTGGCTCGTCCACTGGTCGGGCAGGGTCTCGTCCTTAGGACGGTCGATGCAGGCACGCTCAAACTCCGCCGGATCGTTGTCGGCGATGTTGTGATAGAAGCCCTCGCCACCGTGACCGTCGGCACAACCGGCGACATCGATGATCACGCCGCCCTCGGGAAGTGTGGCCTCTGCAGAGCACATGCCCTTCACGGCCTGATAGATGTTCTGGTCGAGCGGGTAGCCGCCGTTGGTGGTAATGGCAATCTCGCACTCGACGGGCTCAACGCCGGCAAGGCTCTTCACGAACTCGCAGCCAGCCTCGTGCGCCTTGTGGATATCGCCGGCAAAGGAGCCGATGACCTCGTGCTTGCCGTTGAGCACCACGTTAAGCACAAAGGCAAGGTGAGCCATCTCGGCGGCAGCAAACATGTCCTCGCTCACGTGGTTGTGGCACAGGTTGCCGGCACGCGAGCGGGAATCATTCACAAACTGACCGTTGTGGTTGTACATGATGGTCTTGTAGCTGGCGATACCAGGCAGGACGGACTTGCGGCTACCAGAGAAACCGGCAAAGAAGTGCGGCTCAATAAAGCCCTCGGCAAGCAGCAGATCGCAATCGGCAGCAATCTTGTTGATGATGCACTCGCCGCCAGAAGGCAGGGTGCCAATCTTTTTCATCATGCTGTCGTCAGTCGCGACGTGCATAACGATTTCCTCGTTGGCAACGATCTCCTCGCCGTACTTGTTGACGAGCTCCTCGTGCGTCGACGGACGATGCATACCCGTAGCAACCAGAATGCGAACGCGCGCCTCAGGCGCAGCGGAGTGGATGTGATGCAGCAGAATAGGCATCGTCACACGCGAGGGAACGGGGCGCGTATG
>CABUQI010000201.1 GCA_902493545.1 uncultured Collinsella sp.
ACGCGGCTCACCGAGTTATAGAAGCTCTCGGGGCCGTAATCCAGCAGCAGCACATCACCGGGCCCGCGACGCACCGCCACGCTCTCAACGGTGCCATCGCAAGTAATAAATTGTCCATCGATAGCGATCGCCGGAACGCTCGGACGGTCATCAGACATAAAGATTTCGACGACATCACTCGGCGAAGTCAAGAAGGCACGGGCCTGAATGGTGTGCGGCGCAATAGGTACGCAGACCATACCCGTATAGTCGGGGCTCACGATGGGGCCACCGGCACTGAGCGCGTACCCCGTAGAACCAGTCGCCGTGGACACGACCACGCCGTCGCCACGCAGTCGGTCGATATGGTGGCCCGACACCGTGATGTCGAACTCGACCATATCGGACAGCGGACCGCGGGTAAGCGCCATGTCGTTGAGGGCGAAGGTGCGCACGACATCCTTCGTACCGTCTTCGCGCACGGATACGATATCCGCGGCGATGGTGGCGCGACGGCTCACGTGCAGCTCACCGGACAGGGCGTCGCTCACGACCTGCAGAATGTCGCGCTCCTCGGGGCTCGCAGCAGTTAAAAAGCCCAGGTGACCATAGGAAAGACCGAGGATAGGAATCTCGCGATGGTTGAGGATGCGGGCAGCGCGCAGCAACGTACCGTCGCCGCCGAGCGTAATGACCAGATCGGAGCCGTCAATATCAGGCGTGCTCTGAATCTTCGATCGCTGGTCGGCAGCCCATGCGACCTCATAGCCCTGGCGCGTCAGCCAAAGCTCAAGCATCAGGCCGCTCTCGACCGCCTCTTGTTTGTAGTAATTGGGAACCAGAAAGACCTTCATAGCGTTGCAGATTTCTCGCTCAAAACCGATACCTGGGATTGCAGCTCATCGTCGGTGCGTTCGCCGGGGACAAACCTCGTGCCGTACAGGAAAAACTCAACGTTGCCCTTGGCACCATGAATGGGTGACACGCACACATCGACCGGAAACAGGCCCTTGGCAGCAAAGAGTTCAACCGCCGCCACGAGTGTATCGCGGCGCACGGCGGGATCGGTCACAATGCCGCCCTCGCCCACCAGCGCCGCCGGAGCCTCAAACTGCGGCTTTACGAGCGTGCAGAATGCACCCGTAGGCGCCAGGCACGCCAGCACCGCATCGATAATGTTCGCGATGCTGGTAAACGAGACATCACACACAGCCAGGTCGATGGCGCCGGCATAGCCAAGCTCAGGCAGCTGCGTCACGTTTGTGCGCTCATGCAGCATCACGCGATCGTCCTGACGCAACGACCAATCGAACTGGGCGCGACCCACGTCCACCGAGACAACGGTCGCAGCTCCGCGCTTGAGCAGACAATCGGTAAAGCCGCCGGTAGAGCAGCCCACATCCAGACAGGCAAGGCCCGTCGGATTGATGCCAAAAGCATCAAGCGCACCTTCGAGCTTAAGTCCGCCGCGGCCAACATAGGGAATGCGCCCCTTCACGTGCAGCGGCAGGCCTGGGATCACCTTAAGGCCCGGCGAAGTCAAGCGCTCGCCGCCACTCGAGACCAAGCCGGCCATAAGAGTGCGAAGGGCATCCGCGCGATCAGCGCAGATGCCCTGTGAAATCAGTTCGTCATCAAGACGCACGCGTTTCATGAATGCCATCAACCATTCGTATCCGGAAATGCGGCCTAGCTATCCTGGGATTCGTTTGCCGCATCCTCATCGTATTCCTGCTCGAGCTTGTCGGCCTCACGCGGCGTCAACTCAAACCTGTCGACCATATCGACCGCGCGGGAGCCCAGCTCAATCGCCTCGTCAAACAAATCGAGCGAACGCTCCAAGGAGGTATCCTTGGAGCGAACGGTAGCGATAATCTGGTCCAAGCGGTCCGAGATCTCGTCGAAGTTACGGACGGAACCCTCTGGCATGACTACTCCTCGACGGAGTCGATGTCAGCCCCGGCGGCATCCGCATCCTCGGCCAGCACGCCAGCCTCAGCCTGAGCAACCGCAACCTTTGCGGCAGCCTCGGCAGCCTGGGCCTCCTCGCGGGCGCGATCTTCGGCTAGCAGCTCCTGGTACAGGTCCTCACCCGGCAGCTCCTCGCTGCGAGCGATCTTGCCCAGCACGCCGTTGACGAACGACGCGGACTGGTCGGTGCCATAGGCCTTGGCAAGCTCGACAGCCTCGTTGATCACGATGGCGTCCGAGACCTCCTCGTCGGTGAGGAAACGCATCTCGTAAACGGCGATACGCAGCAGATTGCGGTCGGCGCCGGGCATGCGCATAAGATCCCAGTTCTTGGCAACGGAGCGCAGAGCGCAGTCGATGCGGTCGATATGCTCGTAGGCACCGCGGCAAAGCTCCAGCGCATAGGGGTCGAGGGGACCCTTCGAGATCAGGAAAT
>CABUQI010000202.1 GCA_902493545.1 uncultured Collinsella sp.
CCTCCGCCCCCGGCGACGCCGCCGACCGCGCCCGCATCACGCCCGAGACCGAGCTCGACGTGCCCGCCACCTCCGTCTACCAGGCCGGCGCTATCAAGCTCGAGGAGGAGCTCTCCCCTGCCGAAGCCTTCGAGACCGGCATGGGCGAGGCTGCCTGCACCTATCTGATCGACCACGCCACCAAGCGCATCGTCATCGACGTGCCCGCATACCAGCACGCCACGGTTACCGTGCGCGTGAGTGGCATCGACGCGGCTGCCGCCATTGCCGCCATCGACGTCGTCGCCCGTCCGCAGGCAACGCTCGACCTCGCTCTAGCCCTGGACTCCCCCGTCAACGGCCAAGGCGTAGTGGGCTCCGTGCTGCGGGTGTGCGCTCACGAGTACGCCACCGTCAACGTGACTTGCACGCAGACGCTCGACGACAGCTGGATCGCGCTCGACGACACCGGTCTGTTCCTGGACGAGGGCGCGCGCGTCAACGTGCAGCACACCGTCCTGGGTGCCGGCGCCAGCGCCACCGGCCTTGCCGGCGACCTGCTGGGCGACACCGCCAAGGTGACCATCGATACCGATTACCTAGGTGCCCGCGAACAGGTGCGCGACTTTAACTACGAGCTGCGCCACCGCGGTCGTAAGACCGAGTGCGAGATCGACGCCAACGGCGTGCTGACTGGCACGTCCAAGAAGGTCTACCGCGGCACCATCGACCTCGTGCACGGCTGCAAGGGCGCAACCGGCACCGAGCGCGAGACGGTGCTTTTGGCCAACAAGGGCGTCGACAACAAGACCGTCCCCGTCATCCTCTGCGACGAGGACGACGTCGCTGGCAACCACGGCGCCACCATCGGCCACGTCCGCGACGAGCAGCTGTTCTACCTCGCCTGCCGCGGCCTTGACCAAAACGCCGCCGAGGACCTGTTCATCCGCGCCAAGCTGGAGGACGCCGCGCTTTCCGCGACCGACGAGCGCACCCGCGCCGCCGTCGTCCGCCTGGGCAACAACTTGATCGATAACTTTGAGGAGGAGCTCGCATGATCGACACCGAGCACGTTAAATGCGATACCTGCACTGCCCCCGAGCCCATGGAACTCGACGCCAGCGACGAGGCCTCGCGCGGCTGGCCTACCGTCGACATCGAGACCAATCCCTACAAGGCGCAGTTCCCGCTGTTCCAGCAGCATCCCGAGATCGCCTTCCTCGATAGCGCGGCCACCGCGCAGCGCCCCGCCTGCGTGCTCGACGCCGAGCGTGACTTCTACCAGCGCATGAACGCCAACCCCCTGCGCGGCCTGTACTCGCTGTCCGTCGAGGCCACCGAGGCCATCGCAAAGGTGCGTCAGCAGATCGCCGACGTCATCGGCGCCCCCCAGGCCAACGAGGTCGTCTTCACCCGCAACACGAGTGAGTCGCTCAACCTGGTCGCCAAGAGCTTTGCGCCCACGGTCCTCGAACCGGGCGACGAGGTCGTCATCACCATCATGGAGCACCACTCCAACCTGATTCCGTGGCAGCAGGTCTGCCGTGAGACCGGCGCCAAGCTCGTCTACCTCTACCCCACCAAGACCGGCCAGCTCACGACCGAGGAGGTACTGTCCAAGGTGGGCCCCAAGACCAAGATCTTGGCCGTGGGTCAGGTCTCTAACGTGTTGGGCGTTGAGAACCCGGTCAAGAACCTCGGCAAGCTCGTGCACAAGTACGGCGGCCATCTGGTCGTCGACGGCGCGCAGTCGCTGCCGCACATGCCGGTCGATGTGGCCGACCTTGGAGCCGATTTCTTTGCCTTTAGCGCGCACAAGGCCATGGGCCCCATGGGCATCGGCGTGCTGTGGGGCAAGATGGACCTGCTCAACGCCATGCCGCCCATGCTCACCGGCGGCGAGATGATCGATTCGGTCACCGAGCAGGACGCCGTCTGGGCGCCCGTCCCCGAGAAGTTCGAGGCCGGCACGCAGGACGCCGCCGGTATCTTCGCCACGGGCGCGGCGCTTGACTACTTGGTCAACACGGTGGGCTACGAAAACATCCAGGCACGCGAGCAGGCACTCGTCCACTACCTGATGGGAGAGCTCATGCAGCTCGACTTTGTCCAGATTATCGGCTCCATTTACTGGGACAACCACCACGGCGTCGTCAGCTTTAACGTCAAGGGCATCCACCCGCACGATGTCGCGAGCATCATGGACATGGACGGTGTCTGCATCCGCGCCGGCCACCACTGCGCGCAGCCGCTGCTCACCTGGCTAGGCGTCGAGAACCTTGCCTGCTGCCGCGCCAGCGTAGCCTTCTACAACGACAAGGCCGATATCGACAAGTTTATCGCCGGCCTGCATCACGTTTGGAGCACGTTCAATGGGTAATCTGTACACCTCC
>CABUQI010000203.1 GCA_902493545.1 uncultured Collinsella sp.
CCCCCGCCGGATGCACGCAGGACGGCTCGCGACGAGCAAACATCAGGCGGAAGAAACCCACGAGCACGCCGAGCGCCACGACACCGCCGCACGCCGTAACAACGATACGCGGCGCAGCATCGCGCATCAGCAGCATAAAGCGATAGGTGTATGGCCCCCAAAACTGGCAGACAAGCGTGCCCAGCGCCACGATGGCGGCGGCAAGATACACAATCGCTAGGGCTCGTTTGAGTACGCGCACGCGCGCTCCCTTCAGGTTTCGGTCCACAGAATGCAAAACGATTCGCATCATTATAAAAGAGCCGGGTCCGGTGCTGTACGCACGCGGATCCGGCTCATCTATTCCACGAGACTTGCATGCTCGCATCATTATGCCCAGATATGCACGGCTTAACCCGTGCAGGCGCTACTCCTCCTCGAGGGCAGCGATGACCTCGTCGGTCATGTCCATGGTGCTGTAAACATCCTGGACGTCGTCGAGCTCCTCGAGACGGTCGATGAGGCGCTGAACCTTCTTGGCGTCGGCGCCGGAGACCTCGGTCGGGGTGGTCGGGACCATGGTGGTCTCGGAGCCCTTGACCTGGACGCCCTGCTCCTCGAGCGCCTTGGAAACAGCCATGACGTCATTGGCGGCGGTCCAGACGATCCACTCCTCGCCGGCGTCCTCATAGTCCTCGCCGCCGGCCTCGGCGATGGCCATCATGAACTCATCCTCGTCACCGGCAGCACCGTTGGCGATCATGATCTCCTTCTTGGCGTTCTCGTCCAGGATCTCCTTGGCGACGACGATCTGGCCCTTGCGCTCAAACTGGAAGGCGACGGAGCCGGAGGTGCCCAGGTTGCCGCCAGCGTGGGAGAAGGCGGAACGGACATCGGCGGCGGTACGGTTGCGGTTATCGGTCAGGCAGTCAACGTAGACGGCAACGCCGGCAGGACCATAGCCCTCGTACACGATGTTCTCGTAGACGGCGGCGTCGGCACCCGAACCGAAGGCCTTGTCGATAGCGGACTTGATCTTGTCCTTGGGCATGGACTGAGCCTTGGCCTTGGCAACGGCAGCGGCGAGGCTGGCGTTGTTCTCGGGCAGCGGGTCGCCGCCGAGACGGGCAGCAACGGTGATGTTGCGGCTCAGCTTGGAGAAGAGGGCGGAACGCTTGGCGTCCTGCGCGCCCTTACGATGCTTGGTTGTGGCCCACTTAGAGTGTCCGGACATACGTGTCTCCTATCGGTTTCGACCTAAAGCCCAGCGCAGATGCCGGGGCAATATAAACAAACGTCGTTATGATATACCTACTGGCCTGCGAGATAAACCCCAAAATGAAGGCGTCGTGATGATGCAGCCCCTTGGTGCAAAGTAACCTGTCCCCTTTGCACCAAATTAGGACCAGAGGAGATCGCTGCGGGTGATGGTGGCGCCGATGGCAAAGGGCATGCAGACGATGACCGGATACAGGTAGCGCATGTAGGTCGAGCCGTTGCAGGGACCGATCAGGCACACGGCGAGCACGCCCAGCAACGGCACCCAAATGGCCAGCCCGCGCCACGAATGACGACGTAACAGGTAGACCACCACGGCGATCATGATCCACACATAGGTGGCCGAGCTCATGGTGAGCGAAATAAACGGGATGCGCTGCACCGCCACACGGTACAGATTGATCAGGTGGTCGCACCAGCGCACTACGTTGCTATCGACCGGATGGAAGTCGAAGTACTTGAGGTTGTCGGGACGCGCCATGATCTCGGCACTACGCGCCGTGCTGTAGACCCAGGCATCGCGCGCGCTCGGATAAAAATAACCATAGTAGTTATTGATAAGCGCCGAAATATAGCACTCGGGATCCTTCTTAAACATCTGAGCCCATACCTCAAAATAGGCATCGATGTCCTCCTGCGAGGCGTACTCGTTAAAGCAGTTCTTGACGGCATCGGACTTGTCGGGGTTGTAGCGGCGGCCCAGGTTCTCGTACTTGAGTACACGATCGATCACGGCACGCTCTTCGTCGGTCACCGAACCGTCGCAAGGAGCTTCCACGATGGTGCCGTCCTCCTTAACCGTAGGGTTGACGCCCGAGTTAAGGCCGTCGTGCTTTTGGACGAAACGAGCCGTCTGTTGGAACGGAATCGAAAGGATTTCGCGCTTGGAACCAGGCGTGATGTCGTGCGCTGGCATAAAGACCTTGGTGAAGTACATATTAGAGGCAAGGCAGAGTGCAAGCACCGCAAGAACTCCCACCCAGCGGAAACGCGGGATGCCGCCCGAAGGCGCAGCACCAGCCTGCTTGGCTGCACGATGAGCCACATGCGCGTCCCATGCGCAAAACGCCGCCGCGATTACGCATGCCGCCAGGGGAAACACCAGGCCGCC
>CABUQI010000204.1 GCA_902493545.1 uncultured Collinsella sp.
TACGGGAAGGCGACGGCGCACTCGGGCTCCAAGAAGGCATGCTCGGTAAAGGGCGTGGTAAAGCGCTGCGTCACGGTGAACGCGCTTTCGGCCAGCGCCTTGGCGGCGTCGCCGCGCGTCACGTGACGGCTCTGGCACACGTTGTCCTTGAGCTCCACCGTGTTGCCGAAGGCAAAGAAGCTGTCGTGCAGGCGCGGGGCGTCGGCAGCCCTGGCCTCGACAATGTTACGCACGGGCTCCAGCGGCTCGTAATCAATCTTTACGAGTTTCTTGGCCTTCTCGAGCGTCGCCTCGTCCTCGGCGACCACCAAAACGATGGCGTCACCCACGCAGCGGGTGATATCGCCCTGGGCGATCATGACGTCCCAGTCCTGGATAAGGTGGCCGACCTGGTTGACCGGCACGTCCTCGGCGCGCAGGATGCCCACCACGCCGGGCAGGGCCTCGGCCTTGGAGGTATCGATGGAGAGCACGCGGGCGCGCGGATACTTGGAGCGCACAGCGCTGGCGTAGGTCAGACCCGGCTGATCGAGCTCGTCGATGTCGTCGGGATACTTGCCCTCGCCGAGCACCTTCTTGCGCACGTCAATACGGAAGGCGCGCTTGCCCACGCCGTAGTCGTCACCGCGCTCCAGGTCCTCGTCGATCTGCTTTTCGCCACGGAGCACCGCAGCGGCCAGCGAGATGCCCTCGATAATCTTTTTGTAGCCAGTGCAGCGGCAGACATTGCCGCGAATGGCGTACTTGATCTGTTCCTCGGTAGGCTCGGGGTCCTCGGCGATCAGCGCTGCACCCGCCATGACCATACCGGGGATGCAAAAGCCGCACTGTACGGCGCCCACGGCGCCAAAGGCGTACACAAATGCCTCGCGCACATCCTCGGGCAGGCCCTCGACGGTCACGATGTTACGGCCGGCGGCAAGGGCGGTGGTCAGCACGCACGCCTTGACGGCCGCACCGTCCACATGGATGGTGCAGGTACCGCACGCGCCCTCGGAGCAGCCGTCCTTGGCGGAGTGAATGTGCAGGTCGTCGCGCAGATAGCGCAGCAGCGGCTTGTTCTGAGTCGTCGTGCGCTCGACGCCGTTAACGGTAAAAGTGAATTCCTGTGCCATGGCGATTCCCCTCTACACGCCGGCGGCGATGCCGGTGCGGTCGTGGATGGCGCCATGCGGGCAGACGACGGCGCACATGCCGCACGACAGGCAGTCCGCGCCATCGATATGGGCGCAATTGTCCTCGATGCGGATAGCGCCGGCAGGGCACTTTTTGGCGCACATGCCGCAACCGATGCAGCTCGTGTCGCAGATCTTGCGGGCAATGGCGCCCTTATCCGTGTTGTTGCAGCGCACCAGAATGTTCTGGTAGCCGGGAACAAAGGCAATCACGCGCTGCGGGCACGCCATGCCGCACAGACCGCAGCCGGTGCATTTGGAGCGGTCCACGCGGGCGACGCCATCGACCAGTACGATGGCACCGTGGGGACAGGCCGTGACGCAGGCGCCACAGCCAATGCAGCCTTCGCTGCAGCGGGCGTCGTCGCCTGCGGAGGCGCAACCGCTTCCGCAGGCAACGTAGGCCACGTTATGTTGAATGGATTTGGCCATAAGAGACTCGCCTATTTCTTAAGAAGGTACGAATAGTTGTCGCGCACAGCCCTGATGGTCAGGCGGACGGCCTCGGGAAGACCGGTGTTGACGGCATCGACCGAGACGGTGCGGACCGTGCCGGCGACGCGGACCTTAAAGTGGTCCTCGCCCACGGCCAGGAAGCCCTCGTTCTCGGAGTTCTCCATGTCCTCCTCGCTCCAGAACAGGGTGAGCTTGTCCTTGTAGGGACGACCCTCCTGATAGGGGCAGAACACGGCACAGTTACCGCACTCGTTGCACATGCCGTCGACATGGACGACCTGATGCTTGGCCAGGCCCGGCACCTTAATTGCCACGTTGGCGCGGTTGGGGCACACGTCGCAGCAGACCTCGCACACCGAGCCGCAGCCCAGGCAGCGAGTCTTGGTGCAGTTGCGCTTGTCGCGGCACAGCGACCCCTTGCGCTCGTAGCAGGTGTCCTCGCGACCGGCCTGCTCGTTGCAGTCGGCGTACTTGTTAAAGTCCACGCCGGCGATGGCGCGGGCGACTTCGGCGGCGTCGGCAATAGCCTCGACCACGGTGGCCGGACCGCGACGGCAATCGCCTGCAGCCCAGACGCCCTCGACGCCGGTGGAGGTGGCGGCAAGGCGGCCGCGACGGTCGTGCTCGACGCCCGCGGCGTCGTACAGGCTGGCATCGACGCCCTCGCCCACGGCGCAGATCACCGTGGTGGCAGGAAGCTCAACGGTCTCACCCGTGGCGACAGGGCTGCGA
>CABUQI010000205.1 GCA_902493545.1 uncultured Collinsella sp.
ATGGCGGCACCGGCATTGACCATGTTGTACTCGGTGTCGGGACCGGCGTTGAGGAACACATTGACGCGCGTAATACCGTCGGTCCACACGGGCTTGACGGGCACGCCCAGGGCCTCGGCGCCCTTAACGATAAACTCACCCGAGAAGCCGGCGAAGAAACCCAGGATCGTGGTGTCGACACCATAGTGGTCAAGCGTAAACGAGACGTTGAGGCCTTTGCCGTTGGGCGTGTAGACGGCATTGCGGGTACGCGTGACGGTATTGGCAGTAAGGCCGTCGCAGGCGATGTTGTAATCAATGGCGGGATTAGCAGTGAGCGTGTAAATCATGAATGTTCCTTTCACGAAGCAACGTGTTAATGAAAGTATATTCCACGCATCGGTAAAAGGCTAGGACAACTCGGTGAACGGTGTGGAAGCGATGAAGTACGGCAGGACACCTCTCCCCCATGGCGGAACAAAAAAGGCGCCCCGGCCGAAACCGGGGCGCCGCATGCGCACGAATATGTCGCGTTTCGATTACTGACGATCGAGCTTGCGGACAGCAACGCGCTTGCTGTACTCGTCGACGTGACCGAAGTCACCAATGCCGACGGACTCGGCAACGTTGGCGCCGGTGGCCATAGCGAGCTTCATGGCCTCCTCGACGTTGTCGCGATCCCTGTACCACTTGTGCAGGAACGCAGCGAGGGTGCAGTCGCCGGCGCAGACGGAAGAGACCAGCTTGATGTTGAACTCACGCTTGGCGTACCAGATGTCCTCGCCGTTGGAGAAGTAAGCGTCGCCGCGGCTACCACGGGTGAGCAGCACGTTCTGAACGCCAGCGTCGTGAGCCATCTTCATGGCGACACGAACCTCGTCGTCGGTGTCGACCGGCACGCCGAAGATGGCCTTCATCTCGTGATGGTTCGGCTTGATGAGCAGCGGCTTCTTGTGAGCGAGCTCCTTGAGCTTGTCGGAGGACAGGTCCAGGACGACGTCGGCGCCACGAGCCTGAGCGTGCTCCATGACCTGAGCCAGGAAGTCGGGCGTAGCTTTGGGAGGCACGGAGCCGGAGACGATCAGGCACTCGAGATCGCCCGCGGTGTCCAGGATGTTGTAGAGCTCCTCCTGGTGCTGCGGCGTGATCGGAGCACCCGGGTTCAGGATGCCGTACTCGTGCTGGCCATCGTTGACGTAGGTGTTAATGCGCGTGATACCGTCGGTCCAGACCGGGCGGCAGAGGCAACCCAGGTTCATGACCTCCTCGACGATGAACTTGCCCGTGAAGCCGGCGAAGAAGCCGAGCGCGACGGTGTCGACGCCCATCTTCTTAAAGGCGAAGGACACGTCGAGGCCCTTGCCGTTAGCCGTGTAGCTGGCCGAGCCGGTGCGGACGTTCTCGTCGGGCTCGAGCGGAGAGCTCGAAACCGTCATGTCGACAGCCGGGTTAGCGGTTAGCGTGTAGAACATTTACAGTACCCCCTGTATATGTGAGGGCCGCGTGGCCGGCCCATTCCAACCACGCGGTTACCTCTGATACCAAATTAGCGAGCTGCGGACTCGAGCAGTGCCTTGACCTCGGCGGCGGTGTTGCAGGCGAGCGCCTTCTCGGCGAGCTCGTCGCACTCGGCCTTGGTCCACTGGCTGATGGTCTTGCGGGCGCGCAGGATCGACGGAGCGCTCATCGAGAACTCCTCCAGGCCCCAGCTGATCAGCAGCGGCTCGAGCAGCGGATCGGCAGCGGCCTCGCCGCACATACCGACCATGATGCCGGCCTTCACGCCGCTCTCGATGATGTTCTTGAGCGAGCGGAGCACGGCGGGATAGTAAACCTGGTACAGGTTGGAGATGGTGTCGTTACCACGGTCGGCGCACATGGTGTAGCCGATCAGGTCGTTGGTGCCGATGGAGAAGAAGTCGGCGACCTCGGCAAGACGGTCTGCGAGCAGCGAAGCGGCGGGCGTCTCGACCATGATGCCGACCTCGATGTTCTCGTTGAACTTGCGACCCTCTTCGGTCAGCTCGGCCTTGCACTGCTCGACGAGCTCCTTGACAGCCAAGACCTCCTCGACGCAGGTGACGAGCGGGATCATGATCTTGACGTCACCGAAGGCGCTAGCGCGCAGCAGAGCGCGGAGCTGGACCTTGTACTGGTCGGGATTGGCCAGGCAGTAACGCACGGCGCGGAAGCCCATGAAGGGGTTGTCTTCCTTGACCATATGCAGATACGGAATCTCCTTGTCGCCACCCACATCGAGCGTGCGGATGATGACCGGAGCACCCTTGAGCGCGCTGGCGACCTTACGGTA
>CABUQI010000206.1 GCA_902493545.1 uncultured Collinsella sp.
TAATGGGCGCATTGTTTCCAAATTGTTAACGAGGGGTTGCCGTAATGGCCGACGAACACGAGACCGAAAGCAAGGCATGGGCGATTGAAGCCGCTGCGGCAGAGGCGGCGTCGCGTGCCGCCGAGGAGATGCATCGTCCTCCGGTGGTGCCGATGGAGCGCGTTGTCGGTCGCGAGGATATCGAACGTGGCGAGCGCGCCGGCCGCAAGCGCAGCCAGGAGCCAGGCTTTCCGCGCTTTTTTGCCGAGCTCAATCTGGGCCTGATCCTCACGGCGTTCGCCATTGTGGCCTTTAAAACCCCCAATCACTTTGCCTTCGGCGGCACCTCGGGCGTGTCGGTCATTCTTTCCACGCTGTTCCCGACTCTGCCCGTCGGCGTCTTTATGTGGATTATCAACGCGGTCCTGGTCATCCTGGGCTTTATCTTTTTGGAGCGCAAGGCAATCCTTTGGAGCGTTTTTGCCTCGTTTGCGCTTTCGGCCTACGTCTCGCTGTTTGAGCTCTTCATCCCGACGGATGTTTCGATGACGGGCGATATGTGGCTCGACCTGTGTTTTGCCGTCATCTTGCCGGCGCTGGGCAGCGCCATTGTCTTTGACATTGGCGCCTCGACGGGCGGCACCGACATCCTTGCCATGATCCTCAAGCGCCGCACGACGCTTGAGATCGGCCGTGCCCTGTTGCTGGTCGATATCGGCATCGTGACCGTCGCGGCTTTCCTGTATGGCCCGCGCGTCGGCCTGTACTGCGTGCTTGGCCTGTTTGCCAAGACGCTCGTCGTCGATAAGGCCATCGAGGGCATCCACCTGCGCAAGGTCTGTACGATTATTTGCGCCGAACCGCTCAAAGTCGAGGAGTTTATCGTCAAGCATCTCAACCGCACGGCAACGATCAGCCGTGGCTACGGCGCCTTCTCGGGCAAGTGCGTCACGGTGATTATGAGCGTGCTGAGCCGTCGCGAGGCGGTACAACTGCGCCGCTATGTCCGCGAGATCGACCCGGGCTCGTTTATCACGATCGTCGATAGCTCCGAGATTGTCGGCAAGGGTTTCCGCGGAACGAATTAGTGAGCGGGTCTCTTTGAGCAGCTGCGACAGACCCTTTACATTGCAAGATGCGCATTTGGGCGCATTTGTCCCCATGTTGGGCGATAATGATGCAAAACATCGTTACCGAATTGAGGATTGGCTCAAGATACGAAGGGATGATTTTGATGTTCTGTTCGCAGTGTGGGCCCCCATGGGCGACAACGATAAATTCTGCGGTGCGTGCGGTGCTCCTAATACCGAGTTCCCTCATGCCGCTGCCGGTTCTGTCCCGCAGGGCCAGGGCCAGCCGTTTGTCCAGCCTCAACCGCAGCCGTTCGTTGCGCCTCAGCCGGCCATGAACGTGCCCAAGGGCTGCATGGCACAGGCCTTCAACGACATGATCAAGGTTCCCGGTACCCTGGTTCGCGTATGCCAGATCGCCTTTTTGCCGGCGCTTATCTGCGTCGTGTCGGTGCTGGTGCTGTTCGTCCCCGTTATCGGTGGCATTGCGGCAGCCATTGGCTTTTTGCTCGCTTACGTGGCAAGCGTGTGCGGTGTCGGCTTTGCTATCGAGTGGGGTCGCGACCTGTCGCTCAAGGATGATAACGGTATGGAGCGTCCACTGCTGCGCTCGACCTCGTTTGGATTGGGCATTTTCTCGTCTGTCATTACGGGCGTGCTCGAGTTTATAGCTGCTATCCCGGTGATTGGCGGGGTGCTCTCAGTGATTGAGAGCACCGTGATCGGTGCTGTCGGTTCGTATTATTTCTATGGTTCGAGCGGCCTTGAGAGCACCCTCATCGCCTCGATGGGGTGGCTCGTCTTTGCCCTGTTCGTCTCGTTTGTGCTGGGTATTTTCTTTAGGATGTTTGGCGATGCCGCTGTGATGCACTTTGCGGTCGCCGGCCGCGTGGAGAGTGCGTTTTCGCTCAAGAAGGTTTGGAAGTCCTATGAGGCCAATTTGGGCAAGTTGTTCTGCGCTTCCATCCTGCCTGAGTTGTTGACGGGTATCATCTCGCAAATCATTACGTGGATCCTTATCGCCGTCTTCGGCTCTATCGCTGCGTTCTTTATCGGTGGCTATGGCTATTACGGCTACTATTCTCATCCGTCTGGTCTTGTGGCAATCATCGAGGGCGGTGGCATCGTGCTCATCCTGTTCTTGATGATCGTTGCCTTTGTCACGGTGTTCCTGGTTGTGTTTGGCAAGATGCTCAAGTATCGCGCCGTTGGCTATTGGGCGGCACGTCAT
>CABUQI010000207.1 GCA_902493545.1 uncultured Collinsella sp.
TGAAAACCGGTGTAGATGAGAAAGCGCATCGCCACCAGGCGCTTGGCCTGCACGGACAGCGATGACTGAGGCTTTGAGAAAAGAGAGACGAGCATGGAGACTCCTTGTTTCATACGAATGCGGACGGCGGGCATTCGCCACCGTCTGTCGAATCAATCTATCCGCATGAAACATTAAGGACGCATCAAGAGCCCCTTCTCTCCGTTTTTCGCCCGTCATGAACTACTTGGTAGATTGTAAGGCATGTCCCACACATCTACTTAAACAAAAACCACCACAAAGGTGCCTGGCCCCTTTGTGGTGGAAGTGACGTTTGCCCAGATAAAACCTGCCAAAACAAACCTGTCCCTATTTGGCAGGTTTTAGGCCAGATGGTCCTGAATCAGATCGCAGATGGCTCGGGCGTCGTTGATGTTGATGGCTCGGGTCGCAAAGCCGGAATCGAAGGCCTGACGCGCCAGGGCTTCGTTGCAGGCAAGGGCCAGCGTGTGACCGTCGACCAGGTCGAGCGAGCTCTTGCCGCGCAGACGGTCGACACCCGATCGCGCGACCACGATGTTGTCGAAGCCCTCGGTCTTATAGCCCTCGATGATCACCACGTCGACATCGTTGTAGCGCGACAGCAGCTCGCGCGCGGGCATCTCGTCCTCCTCGCGCGTGTCGGCGTACTCCGCCCAGCGCGTGGCGCAGATGAGGCCCACGTGCTTGGATCCGGCCTGGTGATGACGCCAGGTGTCCTTAGCGGGCACGTCGATATCAAAGCCGTGGTGCCCGTGATGCTTGAGCGAGCCCACGCGCAGGCCGCGACGGGTGAGCTCGGCAATAACCTTCTCGACGAGCGTGGTCTTGCCCGAGTTCTGGTAGCCGATAAACGCGATCGCGGGGACGGCCGGTGCCGGAGCTGCGGGCGCGACGGCGATGGGTGCGCTTGTGAGTGTGGCACCGTCAGCGGCCACGGCCTCAACAGCAGCGGCCTGACGCTCGGCACGATCCCACACGCCCGAGCGGCCGCCCTCCTTGTGCAGCAGGCGCACGTCGACGATCTCCATGCCGCGATCGATGGCCTTGCACATGTCGTAGATGGTCAGACACGCGGCACTCGCGCCGGTCAGGGCCTCCATCTCGATACCCGTCTTGCCCGTCACGCCGGCCGTAACCAGTACGTGAAAGCCAACCTGCCCGTCCGCGCGCGCCGGCGCCCAGCCCTCGGGCACGTCCTCGGCCGGCGTCCCCGCCGCAGCGATGGGCGCAATGTCGCACTTGCTCTTGGTAATGAGCAGCGGATGGCACATGGGGATGATGTCGCTCGTGCGTTTGATGGCCATGATGCCCGCCACGCGCGCGCAGGCAAGCACGTCGCCCTTTTTGGCGCGGTCCTGCAGCACCATGGCCTGCGTCTCGGGGTGCATGAGGATGGTGCCCTCGGCGATAGCAATGCGATGGGTCTCGGCCTTGTCGGACACGTCGACCATGCACACCTCGCCCTTGGCGTCCACGTGCGTCAGCTCATCGCGACGGGCGTCGCGGGCGGGCTCGGTGGCAGTGCTGGCAGTCGGCTGCGCGGACGCGTCGGCGTCGCTGTCAGTAGCCGTGACTTTGTGGGCAGACATCGCGGCCCTGCGAGCGGCCTTGGTGGCATCGGCGTACCTGCTCTTGGCCATATGATCATCCTCCGATTTGGGACATGAATCGTTGCGTGCCCTCAATTATCGCGTGTTCCTGCGGTTTGTGGGCCACGGCATCGCGCCAAATCGAAAGTACCTGCATATCATCACCACGGCGCAACGCCTCACGCACCGAATACTCGGCATCGCTGAACAGGCACGGACGCACGTTGCCATCGGCCGTCAGGCGCAGACGGTTGCAATTCGCACAAAAATGATTGGACATGGCGCTAATAAAGCCAACCGTTCCCGCCGCGCCAGGAAAGTGCCAATAGCGCGCAGGGCCCGCGCCGGCAGGAGCGTCGTTGATGCCGAGCGGCTCGAGCTCGCCCAGTCCCGCCGCGGCTGCCCCGGCATTGATGCGCGCCCGCAGCTCGTCGCTCGGCACGGTATCACTCGCGTCCCACAGCTCGGGATTGAGCGCGGGCGCATGCGGGTCCACAGCGCAATGCGAGCTCGTGCGTTCGTCGCCGATGGGCATGTATTCGATAAAGCGCAGGTGGATGGGGCGGTCAAGCGTGAGCCGCGCAAGGGCCGCCACATCCTGGTTGAGCCGGCGCACCACAACGCAGTTGACCTTAACGGGCTCAAAGCCCCAGGCCAG
>CABUQI010000208.1 GCA_902493545.1 uncultured Collinsella sp.
ACGAGCGGGGGCTCCTGTCGTTTCCGTGCCCCTGGATTGGGTCATAGTGTCTGACGTTGCCAAAGCATCGGCGTTGCCATGGTAGTCATTGGGGACGTTCTTAAATGACTAGTCAAAAGGGATGCTCTTGCCGGCACTTGGGGGCAGTCCCTAAGTGTCGGCAGATTGGGACATTCCTTTGCAAGATGGCGCTGAAGATTGTCCCCGACGACTAGTCGTTTAATGCATCAGTTTCTGTCGAGTCGGTGCGGTTTGCTGGTTGCCCGTATAATGGTCTGCGTATGAACCGCAACCAAGGAGTTCCAGTTTATGGACCAGAACCTTTTTAAATTCGACCTGATCGCCGAGGACCCGACGACGCATGCGCGTGCCGGCGTGCTGCACACCCCGCACGGCGACATCGAGACGCCAATCTTCATGCCCGTGGGCACCAAGGCAAACGTCAAGGGCATTCCTACCGAGACCGTCAAACAGCTCGGCGCCCAGATCGTGCTTGCCAATACCTATCATCTGTCCATGCGTCCCGGCGAGGACACTATCGCCGAGCTGGGCGGCCTGCACAAGTTTATGAACTGGCACGGTCCTATCCTCACCGACTCGGGCGGTTTCCAGGTGTTCAGCCACAACGACGCCGTCAAGCTCACCGACGAGGGCGTGCGCTTTATCGTCAACGATTACGACGGTCGCCACGTGTTCTGGACGCCCGAGGACAACATGGAAATCGCCATGAAGCTCGGCTCCGACATCTGCATGCAGCTTGATCAGTGCCCGGGCTATCCCGCCACGCGCGCCTACGTTGAGCGCGCCGTTGAGCTGTCGAGTATGTGGGCCGAGCGCTGCTATAAGGCGCATAACCGCGACGACCAGGCGCTCTTTGGCATTGTTCAGGGCGGCATGCACCTTGATCTGCGCCTGCGCTCGCTGCGCCATCTGGAGGAGTGCGGCGACTTCCCCGGTTACGGCATTGGCGGCTACTCGGTGGGCGAGGACCACGAGACCATGTTCGAGACCCTGGCACCGCTCGTAAGCGAGTACATGCCCAAGCACAAGCCGCGCTACCTGATGGGCGTCGGCAACCCTACCACGCTCGTGCGCGGCGTTGGCGTGGGCATCGACATGTTCGACTGCGTGCTGCCGACGCGTACCGGCCGCATGGGCACAGCGTTTTCGAGCGAGGGTCGCCTCAACTTCCGTAACGCGCGCTTTGCGCACGACGACGGTCCCATCGATCCCACCTGCACCTGCCCGGTGTGCACGGGCGGCTACAGCCGTGCGCTCATCCGTCACATGGTCACGCAGAAGGAGATGCTCGGCGGCATTCTGCTGTCGATGCACAACATCTACTACCTGCTCAACCTTATGCAGCGTGCCCGCCAGGCCATTATCGAGGGCCGCTACGGTGCGTTCGTGAGCGACTGGATGAACAGCCCTGCGGCGGTGGATTACTAAGAGCTGCGGACGCGCTTGCGAGGCGTGAGCAACGGTAAAGGCCAAGCGGCGATCGGTCGTCGCGTTCACTAACACCGTCTGCGCGACCGCTGACCGATAGCTTGCAAGCACTTTATGCATCGTGGGTACCATACCGAATAGTTGATGTTCGGGCGGGTGTTTGGCGCATGGCGTCGATCCCGCCCGTTTCTATTTTCGATAGGAGCACCCATGATTAAGAATGAGAACGTCGAGGGCGAGCCCGCCTACGACGAGACGTACCGCCGCGGCCCCGTGGTCATGCGCGGCCCCATGATTCCTAAGGACAACACCTACGCCAACCTGCTGGCGCCCGAAGATTCAACCGACTGGTTGCATGCCGATCCGTGGCGCGTCCTTCGTATTCAGGCAGAATTCGTCGATGGCTTTGGCGCGCTTGCCGAGCTCGGGCCCGCGGTGACCATCTTCGGCAGTGCCCGCACGCCCAAGACCGATCCGCTCTACAAGGCGGCGCGCACGGTCGGCCGCAAGATCGCGCAGCGCGGCGTGGCGGTTATCACCGGCGGCGGCCCCGGCATTATGGAGGCGGCCAACAGGGGGGCGGCGAGTGCCAACGGCAAGTCGGTCGGCTTGGGTATCGAGCTTCCGCACGAGCAGGGGCTCAACAAATACGTGAACCTGGGTATGGACTTCCGCTACTTCTTTGTGCGTAAGACCATGTTCGTTAAGTACAGCTCGGGTGCCATCGTGTTCCCCGGCGGTTTCGGCACGCTCGACGAGATGTTCGAGGTGCTCACGCTGGTGCAGACGCACAAGGTCA
>CABUQI010000209.1 GCA_902493545.1 uncultured Collinsella sp.
CCGCGGCAAAGCTCCAGCGCATAGGGGTCGAGGGGACCCTTCGAGATCAGGAAATCGCCCTCGAGGACGCGCTCGAGCGGACTGTCCGTGGCCTCGGCCTGGAACAGCAGCTGCAGCGCCTGACTGCGGGCAAGCGTACGCCCGCGATAAACCTTAAGGCTCAAAGGTTACTCCTTGGGGAAAACGAGGCCGTCGATGCAAACGTCAACACGCTCAACCTCAACGCCCACTTGGGCATCGATGGCGGCGACCACGGCGGCGCGAACGGCCTCGGCGAGTTTCTTGAACGGATAGCCAAAGAACACCACGACGCGCACGGTGAGTGCGAGCTTGTCGCCGACGACCTCGGCCTCGACCGCCGGCTCAGAAGCCGGGGCCTTGGACGAGAGCATCATGGAGACAAGGTTGGTGGCAAGGTCCTTGACGCCAACGGAGGCGATGCCCTCGACATCCGACACGGCGCGCGAGACGATGGCGGTCAGTACATCGGGCGAAATGCCGATGCCGTCAATCTTGATTTCCTGGGGCATGAGTCCTCCTAGAAGAGTTGGTTGCTAGACGCGGGAGACGAACTTGCCGTCGCGGGTGTCAACCTTGATGACCTCGCCCTCGTTGAGGTACATGGGGACCTGGATGACAGCGCCGGTGTCGATCGTGGCAGGCTTGGTGGAACCCTGGACGGTGTCGCCCTTAAAGCCCGGGTCGGTCTGGACGATGGTGGTCTCGATGAACATCGGCGGGGTCACGCCCATGAGCTCATCGTCGGCGAAGAGCAGCTGGCAGATGTCGTTCTCGCGCAGCCACTTGGAGTTCTCGCCCACCATGTCCTCGGGAACGGGAACCTGCTCATAGGACTCGTTGTCCATGAAGATGTAGTCGGTGCCATCGTTGTAGAGGTACTGGAACTCACGGGTGGTGAGCATGACGCTCTCGAACTTGGTGCCGGCGTTGCAGGTGTTCTCGACGACTCGGCCGCTCTTGATGTCGCGGGTCTTGTAGCGCACAAACGCGCCGCCCTTGCCCGGCTTGACATGCTGGAACTCGACGATGGTGTAGACCTTGTCCTTGATACGGAGACCGAGGCCGTTCTTGAAGTCGGCGGTAGAAATGGTAGGCATAGCGACCTTTCTTGTTATGGGCAGAACGCACAAGCGTCCAAATTACATACGACAGAAATTATACACTTGCAGACGGCGCCTGCGGCGAGCGCATAAAAAGAGAACGCGGGGCGTCCGAATCGATCCGGACGCCCCGCCCCAAAAATCTATCGAAATGGGCTAGCAATCGATGACGTGCAGGTCGTGCGGGGTCTTGGTGAAAGGCTCGTAGCCGTTCTCGGTGACCACGCCGTAATCCTCCAGGCGCACGCCGCCCACGCCGGGCAGGTAAACGCCGGGCTCCATGGTGACAACCGAGCCGATCTCGATGGTGTTCTTGCTGCGGTTGAAGTTGGGCAGCTCGTGGATGTCAATACCGACGCCGTGGCCCAGGCCATGATTGTAGTAATCGCCATAGCCGGCATCGCCGATGATCTTCTTGGAAAGCTTGAAGATGTCGTTACCCTCAACGCCCGGATGGATGGCGGCGACGCACTCCTCGTGCGTGCGGCGCACGAGTGCGTACAGGTCGAGCTGCTCCTGGGTGGGCTCGCCCATCACGACAGTGCGCGTCATGTCGGAGCGGTAATCGCAATAGCCCGCGCCATAATCCATGAGAACGAAATCGCCCTTCTCGATCACGCGGTCGCTCGGCACGGCATGCGGGTTGGCGGTGTTGGGACCGCTCGCCACGATGGAGCCGAAGGCAAGGCTGTCTGCGCCGTTGGCGAACATAAAGTTCTCGAGCTCGTTACGAACCTGCTTCTCGGTCATGCCAGGCTTAATAAAGCCGAGCATGTGCTGGAAGGCGGCGTCGGTGATCGACTGTGCGCGGCGCATAAGCTCGATCTCCTCGGCATCCTTGATGGCGCGCATCTTGCGAATGTCGTCGTGCATCAGCGGCAGCATGCAGGCAACGGAGCGATCCTCCAGGCCGCGCTGAATACCCTGGTAGAAGTTAATCTGCATATCGTCCTCGACAGCACAGACACGGCACTTGTTAGCCGCAATCTTGCCGGCGACCCAGCCGGGGATGGTGCCCTCGTCCATGTCGAAGACCCAGGGGCTGCCGGCGGGCGTGTTCTCCTCAAAGCTGTTGAGGTAGCGCGAGTCGGTGTGGAACAGGC
>CABUQI010000210.1 GCA_902493545.1 uncultured Collinsella sp.
AGCGGCTTTTTGCGGCTGAGCACCTGCAGAATGCAAAAGAGCACGATGCCCTCAAGAAATGCCTCGTAGAGCTGGGAGGGATGACGCGGCATATCGCCCGCGGTGCCGCCAAAGACAACACCCCAAGGCAGGTCGGTCGGCTTGCCCCACAGCTCGCCGTTGACAAAGTTGGCACAACGGCCCAGGCACAAGGCCAGCGGCGCGCCTATGACGGCAAGGTCTTCCAAAGTCCATGCGTCGAGCTTATACATGCGGCACACGATGATGCCGCCGATAATGCCGCCCACCAAGCCGCCATGGAAGCTCATACCGCCCTCGTTAGTGGCAAAGATCTCGAGCGGGTGGGTCCAATAGTAGCCATCGCCGTAAAAGACGACGTAGAACAGGCGCGCACCGATAATGAGGCCAAAGACCACGCCGACCACGACACTCGTCAGGTCTTCAATCGTGATGTTAAAGCCCCAGCGACGCTGCGTGCGGTACATGATGACCGCCGTGAGCAGGGCGCCAACCACATAGGCCAGACCATACCAGTAGATGGTGATGGGGCCCGCCGAGATCGCGACAGGATCAAGCATATGGTAGAAGTCGTTGAGCATGTCGACCCTCCTACTCCCTACATACAAATGCGGCCGCGGGCCTTGCGCTCGCAGCCGCATATTTGGACGTAACGTCTATGCGGAGTATGTCGTCCGCAGCCTTCGCATCTTAGAACGGCGCGTACTCGTCGTACAGGTCGTCGGCCTCACCGGAAACATTGACCTGCTCGACGCGGGTAACGCCGGGCACATGCTCCTTCAGAATGCGCTCGATGCCCATGGACAGGGTCAGCGAGCTCATGGGGCAGCCGGCGCAGGAGCCCTGCAGTTCCAGCTTGACGACGCCCTCGTCGTCGACGCCCACATACTCCATATCGCCGCCGTCGGCCTGCAGGTTGGGGCGAATCTCTTCAAGAACCTTCTTAAGCAGCTCTTCGTTAACAGCCACAGGGGCTCCTTTCTCACAATAACGCGGGCGCGCCCGCGGACAGAAGCTATGTTACTACAGCCATGTACCCGCTCACGAGCCGTCCATGCGCGCAGACGCGACTTTCACGAGTAGTCAATTTGGGACGGGGCTCTTTTGGCTGTTTTACCGCCAGCTGGCGTTGGCACGCGCTACTGCTGAGCCTGTCCCCCGGTACCAATCTGGACATCGACGATGACCTGGCGGTAGCTGATGCCGCAGGAGTCGAGAATGCGGCGGCTGATACGGCCGTCGTCGGTATCGGCATACTTGTTGTCCAGGTAGACAACCTCGCCTACACCTACCTGCGCCAGGATCTTGGCACAGTCGTGGCACGGGAACAGCGTGACGTAGACCGTGGAACCCTCGAGATCTTTGAGCGAGCCGCGGTAGTTGAGCACGGCGTTTGCCTCGGCATGCACCACGTAGTTGTGCTTGTCCTGCAACGGGTCATCGCTCGTTCCCCACGGGAAAAAGTCGTCGTTGAGCGCCGAGGGCGTACCGTTGTAGCCCACCGAAAGGATGCGGTGGTTGGTGCTGGCGATGCACGCTCCCACCTGCGTGTTGGGGTCTTTGCTGCGGCGCTGCGCGGCGATGGCCACGCTCATAAAGAACTCGTCCCAGCTAATGACGTCCAGGCGCTTGCCTGACGAAGTTTGATGAAGATCGTCCGACATGGCAGACACCTCCGAAATCGCAATAGTTTGACCAATTGTAGCAGGTGAAAGGTGGGGGCGTTTGTCCCACCGGCGCCCTCGCTTTTACACGCGGCGGGGCTTTTGGTTGATGTGGTAGAGCTCGGCGAGACCCCGCAGCGTCAACGCGTCATCGACCGTCAGGCTATGACCGACCAGGGCCGCAAGCGCCTTGGCATCGTCGCCGGTAATGACGATGGGCACATCGCCCTCCCCCGCGGCCTTGGTCGCGCGCATCTCGGCGAGCACCATGTCGAGCATGCCGTCGATGCGGGCCACCTCGCCCAAAACCACGCCCGAGCGCATGGCCTCGCGCGTGTTGCGTCCGATGACGTGTGTCGGCGCCGAGGGCTCAACCTGGGGTAGGCGCGCTGCTGCCGCCGAAAGCGAACGAGCACCGAGCGCCAGCCCCGGCGCGATAACGCCGCCGACAAAGGTGCCGTGCGCGTCGATAACCTCGATATTGGTCGTGGTGCCCAGGTCGATCACGATGCACGGAGAGCCGTAGAC
>CABUQI010000211.1 GCA_902493545.1 uncultured Collinsella sp.
AGACCAAGGTCGACAAGAAGCTCAAGAGCGAGGGCATCAGCCGCCTGGAGATCGGGCGCGATAAGTTTGTCGACGCCTGCTGGGATTGGACCCACGAGTACGGTGGCATCATCGTCGAGCAGATCAAGCGTATGGGCTGCTCCGTCGACTTCGATAACGAGCGCTTCACCATGGACGAGGACTACGCCCAGGCCGTGCGCAAGGTGTTTTGCGACTGGTACCACGACGGCCTGATCTACCGCGGCAAGCGCATCGTCAACTGGTGCCCCAACTGCACTACCGCCATCTCGGACGACGAGGCCGAGTATAAGGACGAGAAGGGCCACCTGTGGCACCTGCGCTACCCGCTGACCGAGCCGGTCAACGGCCAGGACTACATCGTCGTCGCCACCACGCGCCCCGAGACCATGCTCGGCGACACGGGCGTCGCCGTCTCCCCGAAGGACCCCGAGAAGGCCGCCTTTGTGGGTAAGACCGTCAAGCTCCCCATCGTCGACCGCGAGATCCCCATCTTTGAGGATTGGCACGTCGACGCCAACTTTGGCTCCGGCTTTGTCAAGGTCACCCCGGCTCACGACCCCAACGATTACGCCATGGGTCAGGCCCACGACCTGCCGCAGATCAATATCTTCGATGAGCACGCGGTAGTCGTCGAGGGCTACGGCGAGTTTACCGGTATGAACCGCGACGAGTGCCGCGAGGCCGTCGTCAAGTGGTTTGAGGAGCATGGCCTGCTCGATCACGTCGAGGACCTCGATCACTCCGTCATGCACTGCTACCGTTGCGACTCCGCGCTGGAGCCGTGGCTGTCCGAGCAGTGGTTTGTGGCCGTCGATAAGCTCAAGGGGCCGGCGCTCGACGCCGTCAACTCCGGCAAGGTCACCTTCCACCCCGCGCGCTGGACGCAGACCTACACCACCTGGATGGAGAACCTCAAGGACTGGTGCATTAGCCGCCAGCTGTGGTGGGGCCACCGCATCCCTGTGTTCTACTGCGAGGACTGCGGCTGGGAGGACGCTCTTACCGAGGACACCGACGTGTGCCCCAAGTGCGGCGGTCATCACGTGCATCAGGACGAGAACGTGCTGGACACCTGGTTCAGCTCGCAGCTGTGGACCTTCGCCACGCAGGGCTGGCCGCAAAAGCCGGAGCTGCTCGAGGGCCATCACCCCACGACGGCGCTCGTCACCGCGCGCGACATCATCGCGCTGTGGGTCGCCCGCATGGTCATGAGCTCGCTGTACTTCCTGGACGAGGTGCCGTTTAAGGACGTCGTCATCTACCCGACGATCCTGGCCAAGGACGGCAGCCGCATGTCCAAGTCCAAGGGCAACGGCGTTGACCCCATGGACCTCATTGGCATGTACGGCGCCGACGCCATGCGCTACAACCTGCTGACGCTCTGCACCAACAACCAGGATGTTAAGTTCGACGCGAACATCGACAAGAAGACCAAGAAGCTCATCGACAGCCCGCGTACCGAGCAGGCCAAGTCGTTTGTGACCAAGATCTGGAACGCCAGCCGCTTCCTGCTTATGAACATGGAGGGTTATACGCCCGGCGAGCCCGTCGTGGAGACGCCGGCCGACGCCTGGATGTTCAGCCGTCTGGCCAAGGCCGTCAAGATGGTCACCGAGGGCATCGAGAACTACACCTTTGGCGACATGGCCCGCGGCGTGCAGCAGTTCTTCTGGAACGAGGTCTGCGACTGGTACGTCGAGGTCACCAAGGCCCGCCTGAAGGGCGAGGGCCGTCTGCAGGCGCAGCGCAACCTGATCTTTGTGCTCGATACCTCCATTCGCTTGATGCACCCGCTCATGCCGTTTGTTACCGAGGAGATCTGGGACAACATGCCGGCGAGCGTGCTCGACCTGGATGCCGAGGGCAACGTTGACCGTGCCGAGGCGCTCATGATTGCCAAGTGGCCCGAGCCTGCCGACTACGCCAAGTATGTCGACGAGGACGCCGAGCGCGCATTTGAGCTGTGCCGCACCGTCGTGTCTGCCGCTCGCGCCACCCGTTCGCGTTATCGCTTGAGCCCCAAGGCCGAGCTCGACGTGGTCGTGCGCGCCGGTGCCGAGGATATCGAGAAGCTCGAGAGCCTGCGCTCGACCATCGAGCCGCTGGCAAACACTGCCTCGCTGGTTATGGGTACCGACGTTGAGAAGCCGGCTGCGAGCATTGCCGTGGTCGACAGCGGCGTCGAGG
>CABUQI010000212.1 GCA_902493545.1 uncultured Collinsella sp.
GTCGACGGCGTCACCGGCTCCGGCAAAACCGAGGTTTACCTTTCGGCGATTGAGCGCGTGCTGGCGGCCGGCCGTTCGGCCTGCGTGCTGGTGCCCGAGATCTCGCTGACGGCCCAGACCGTCGGCCGCTTCCGCTCGCGCTTTGGCGAGACGGTAGCCGTGTTCCATTCGCGTCTTTCTGCTGGCGAGCGCCTGGACCAGTGGGATATGGTCGCCAGCGGTGCGGCCCGCGTTGTCGTCGGCGCGCGTTCGGCGCTCTTTTGCCCGCTCAGCGACCTGGGTCTCATCATCATCGACGAGGAGCACGAGACCAGCTATAAGCAGGGCTCTAGTCCGCGCTACCATGCGCGCGAGGTCGCGGCCGAGATGGCGCGGCGCTACCGCTGCCCGCTCGTGTTGGGCTCCGCCACGCCTTCTGCTGAGGCCCTCGATCGCTGCCGCCGTGGCACGTATAACGGTGCCACCTGGACGCGCGTCGAGATGCCCGAGCGCCCGGGACACGCAGTCCTGCCGACGGTTCGGATCGCCGACCTGCGCCGTGAGTTCTCGCACGGCAGCCGTTCCATGTTCTCAAAACCGCTGATGGAGGGCCTAGAGCGTGTGGTCGAGCGCCGCGAGAAGGCCGTGCTGCTGCATAACCGCCGTGGCTTTGCGCCGTTTCTGATGTGCCGCGAATGCGGCTGCGTGCCCACCTGCAACCACTGCTCCACCGCGCTTACGTATCACGAGCGCACACACACGCTGCAGTGCCACACCTGCGGTTCGTCTTGGCGCGTGCAGCCGTATCCCGCGCCCACGAGCCGTTGCCCCAAATGTGGCAGTCGCTACCTGGCAAAAATGGGTCTGGGCACGCAGCAGATCGAGGACGCGCTGCACCAGATGCTTCCCGAGGACGTCGCCATTATTCGCATGGATGCCGATTCCACGCGCGGCAAGGATGCGCACAAAAAGCTGCTCGAGCAGTTCGATGCCGCCGATTGTGCTGTGCTGCTGGGCACCCAGATGATCGCCAAGGGCCTCGACTTTCCCGAGGTCACGCTCGTGGGCGTGGTCAATGCCGATTTCGCCCTCAAGCTGCCGGACTTCCGCGCAGGAGAGCGCGCCTACGACTTGCTGGAGCAGGTTGCGGGCCGCGCCGGCCGCGGCGATCGCCCCGGTGAGGTGATCATCCAGACCTACCTGCCCGAAGATCCGGTCATTCGCGCCGTCGCCGAGCACGACCGCTCGATCTTTACCGACTACGACCTGGACCAGCGCCGCGACGCCCTGTATCCGCCGTTTGTTCGCCTGGTTAACATTTTGGTGTGGTCGGCGAACCGAGACGACGCGCAGGACTACATCGGGCGCATTGCAAAGCTTCTAAAGCGCCGCTGGCATGCTGCCGCGCCCGACTTTTTGCGGGCGGGCAGCGCGGTGCCGCAGGTGCTGGGCCCGGCTTCGTGTGTAATCGAGAGAGCCAAGGACCGTTACCGCTTCCATCTGCTTGTGAAGTCGCCCGTGGGGTACCATGTCTCTGGTGATATCGACGCCTGCCTCAAAGAGGTGGGCTCTGTGCGCGGCGTGAGCGTGAGCGTTGACGTCGACGCCTATGATTTGATGTAACAACTCGAAAGGATGGCCATGGAAGCCAACGGAATCGTACTGTCGCCCGACCCTCGTCTGCGCCAGGAGTGCGCCGTCATCGAGGAGATCACCCCGGCAATCGAAGCGCTTGCCGAGAAGATGAAGAAGATGATGTTCGAGAACGGTGGCTGCGGCCTGGCTGCTCCGCAGATCGGCGAGCTCATCCAGCTCGTCACCATCGACTGCGACTACAGCGACAAGAACGACTACGACCCGTACGTGCTCATTAACCCCGTGATCGTGGAGCAGAGCGACCATCTGGTGCCCTTTAGCGAGGGTTGCCTTTCCATTCCTGGCATTAGCTGCGAGATCGAGCGTCCCGACCATGTTGTGGTCGAGGCGTACGACTTAAACGCCAACCTGATTCGCTACGAGGCCTCGGGCGATTTGTTCTGCGTTTGCCTGCAGCACGAGATCGATCACTTGCACGGCAACACCATGTTTGAGCGACTGAAGCCGATGCAGAGGATCAAAGCAGTCAAGGAGTACCAGGACGCCCTGGCCCGCGGCGCTCGACCGGGCGAGACGGAGT
>CABUQI010000213.1 GCA_902493545.1 uncultured Collinsella sp.
AAGGACCTCAATGCCTATGCCGCGGCGGGTATTATTGCCGACCACGAGTCGACGATTCCCGAGGAGGCGCTCGACAAGCTGTCTCGCGGCATGTACGTGATGCTGCGCGAGGGTACGTGCAGCCATGATCTGGCCAACCTGTCGCCGATGCTGCTGGAGAATCCCGCGCGCGCCCGCCGCTGCTGCTTTGCGACTGACGACCGCGCTCCTTCCGATGCGCTTGCAGCCGGCATGATCGACAATGCCTGCCGCGTGGCGATTGAGGCCGGTATCGACCCCGTGGTCGCTATCTCTATGGCGTCCCTCTCCACGGCCGAGGCGTTTGGCCTGGATCACGGCTGCCGCGACCCGCACGAGCTCCGCGGTGCGATTGCCCCGGGCAAGCGTGCCGACCTGCTGGTGCTCAATGACCTGACGTTTGCCACGGCTCCGCATCGTGTATATGCCGCCGGTGCCCTGGTGGCGCAGGACGGCACCTTTGTGGGCGAGATCGCACCCGAGATGGCCGAGGTTGCGGCCCTTGCCGATGAGCTGCGCGCCTCCGTTAAGCTGCCGAAGCTTTCGCTCGACGTATTCGACTATGCCTTTAAGCCGGGCGAGGCCGTGATTGACGTGGTGCCGGGCAAGGCCATCACGGGCATGGTTCGTCCCGAGAGCGCCGAGGGCCTGCGCCGTATTATGCTGATCGAGCGCCACGGCCGCGGCGTGTCGCTGCAGGCCGAGGGCGCCGACGGTGACGGCCCCGCTGGCCTGGGACTCGTTGGCAAGCATATCGGCCGCGGCTGGGTGCGCGGCTTTACCATCACGGGTGGTGCCATCGCCTCGACGATCGGACACGACTCGCACAACGTGTGCGTCGTGGGCGACAACGCCGCCGATATGATGGCCGCCGTTGATGCCGTGGGCCAGGGCGGTCACGTGCTGGTGCGCAACGGCGAGGTCGTGGCGCGCATTCCGCTGGCGCTCGGTGGCCTGATGAGCGAGGGCACGGCCGAGGATGTCGCCGCGCAGCACGACGACTTTATGGTCAAGGCGCGTGCCATGGGCATCGAGCCGCCGCTCGACCCCATCATGGGCATCATTTTCCTGCCCCTGCCGGTGATCCCGACGCTCCGCATCCGCCCCGAGGGCATGTTCGACGTCACGACCTTCACCTACGCCGACTAGTCATCGGGGACGTTCTTAAACGACTAGTCGTCGGGGTGGCGTGTCGCCTGACGCCGCGACCGTGAGACCTCTGGCATGTGTGAGCTATTTGCCAGGTCCTTGTAACGTTTACGCCCGCAGAGTCTTATTTGAGCTCCCTTTGGGTACGTTGGAATTGGATATACGTCCGATTCCATCAAGCCCGAAGGGAGCTTTTCTATGTTTAAACTGATTGCATCCGATATGGACGGCACGTTGCTTGACGAAAACGGCCAGGTGCCTCCCGAGACCTACGAACTGATTCTGGCGCTACACGAGCATGGCGTGCATTTCGCCGCATCGTCAGGCCGTCGTTACGACCGCCTGTGCGAGTTCTTTGCACCTGTTCGCGACAAGATGGACTTTGTCGCCGCTAACGGCGCCCAGGTCTACGCCGACGGTAAGATGGTAGACCGCGAGGTGTATTCGCACCTGGCGATTCGAAGGCTCGCCCAGGCCGTCGCGACGTTTCCCAATCTGCATCTTGCACTTTTTGACCGAACCAAGTCCTTCTTGCTCGATGACGAGTGCAAGTTCGTGCGTGAGGTCGATAAGGACCTTCCCAATGCCGAGCGCATTTGGGAGCTGCCCGATCCCAGCGTAAATATCATCAAGGCGAGTATCTTTTGCGATGACGGTGCCGTTATGGACAGCGCTTACGTACTACAGCGCGAACTCGGTCAGCTCTTTACTTTTGCGCCTTCGGGCAACGCGTGGATCGATGCCATGCAGCCCGGCGTGTCGAAGGCCTCGGGCATCGCACAGCTCATGGAGCACTATGGAGTCGAACGCGACGAGGTTATGGCGTTTGGCGACTCGATGAACGACTACGAGATCATTCGCTTTGTCGGCACGGGCTGCGCGATGGAAAACGCGCGCCCCGCGCTCAAGGCAGTGGCCGATCGCGTGGTGGGTTGTAATCGCGACCACGCCGTCCAGCAGGAGCTCCGTCGCGTGCTGGAGAGTCTC
>CABUQI010000214.1 GCA_902493545.1 uncultured Collinsella sp.
CGCGCCTCCTCCTCGGTAAGGCCCTGCTCGACCAGATTCCAATCGTGAATACGCTCGCCGGCCTCGCGCTCACCCAGCTCGCAGCGGCCGCACTCGTGCTTGCCCTTAAACTGAACGGTCGGCAGCTCCACGTCGAGCTTGATCTTGTGGTCGAAGCCCAGATAGCGGTCGATGTTTGCCGAAGCCACGCGGCCGGCGTTGATGGCACGGATGACGGTGGCGGGGCCGGTCTGGCAGTCGCCGCCGCTAAAGAGGCCATCGAAGTTGGGCACGGCACCGTCCGAGTCGGTGACCACGCAACCCCACTTGCAGGCGATGCCCATGTCCTCAAACGGCTTGGAATCGATGTCCTGGCCAATGGCGACAAACACGCGCTCGCAGGGGATGACGCGCTCGGGCGTAGCGGCGGCACGCGGAGCCGGACGACCGCGGCGGGGCTCGCCGATAATCTGCGGTTGCACGCGCAGGCCGCTCACGCGACCATCTTCGCCCGTCTCGATGGCGAGCGGCGCCGTGAGCTCCAGAACCTCGCAACCCTCGGCCTGGGCGCCGGCAATCTCGGCGTCCTGGGCCGTCATATCGCAGATGCGACGGCGGTAGACGATGCTCACCTTTTCGGCACCGCAGCGCACGGCAGAGCGCGCCACGTCCATGGCCACATTGCCGCCGCCGATGACGCACACGCGCTGGCCGCTCAGGTCGGGCAGCTCGTCGTCTCCGATGGCGCGCAGCATCTTGACGGCCGACTCCACGCCGGGCGCCTCTTCACCCGGAAGGCCGAGCTTCTTGTCGCTATGGGCACCGATGGCCAGGTAGACGGCATCGAACTCGTCGCGCAGGCGAGCGAGCTCCTCGCCGTTCACGGAGTGATCGAGCTCAACGTCGATGCCGGCGCTCAAGATCCAGTCGATCTCGGCCTGCAGGCGCTCGCGCGGCAGACGATAGCTGGGGATGCCGTAGCGCAGCATGCCGCCCAAGTGGTGGCGCTGCTCAAAAATGGTCACCTTGTGGCCCATCACGGCCAGGTAGTAGGCACAGGAAAGGCCAGCCGGGCCGCCGCCGATCACGGAGACGCGCTTACCGGTGTTGTCCACTACATGCGGCTTGTGGTCGTTGAGGTCACTGTGCTCAACGGCAAAACGCTTGAGGGCGAGGATGTTCATGGGGTCGTCGACCATGCCACGGCGGCAATGCATCTCGCAGGGATGCTCGCACACCAGGCCGCAAACGAGCGGCAGCGGGTTATTCTTGCGGATGACCTTGACGGCATCGGCATAGCGGCCGGCCTCGACGAGCGAAATGTAACCGGGAATGTCGACATGCGCCGGACAGCCCGAGACGCACGGGACGCGGGCCTCGCGGTCAAAGCCACAGGAGTGCTCGCGGATGTGGTGCTCAAAATCGTCACGGAAACCGCGGATAGCCGTAAGCGCCATGGCGCCGGCCTCGTAACCGATGGCGCAATCGCTCGAAAGATAGATGGTGCGGGCGGTGCGCTCGATCAGATTGAGCGTGGACTCGTCGGCGCGGCCCTCGAGCACATCGGCGAGCAGATCGCTCAGCGCGCTCAGGCCCACGCGGCAGGGCGTGCACTTGCCGCAGCTCTGGGTGGAGCACAGGTTGACGAGCGCTGCCGTAAACTCAACGGGACACGGGGCGAGCGAACTCACCGCCAGACGACGTCCGAGCGCATCGTGCAGGTCGTCCATGACGGCCTGAGCGTGGCTGCGTTCCATTACGTGCAGTCGAGCCATAAGATCCCCTCTCATGTGGCAGCCCGGAGGCGAGGCCGGGCGAAATTGCTACACGCACAACACTGACCTAAAAAGTTGTGAGGTCTCCATACGGTTCGGCAGGCGGTATAAAATGTCACCCTCAGCGGTGAAATAGAACATTACCGCAGATAAATGCCATATTTGATAAAACGCGTTACCAAATTGCAATATTCAATGTGAAAAAGAGTGCCTTACTATTTTTCCTTTTTGATCCGTTTTCCTCCGTCTCCTTCGGATCACATGATCCCTTGGGAACGGAGGAAAACGGATCGTTTTTGGTGCAAAAGGGCCAGGTTTGTTTGCACCAATCTCACTTGCGCTAGATGAAGAGCTCGCATTCCTTCCGCGCGACGCAAACCTTGCTCAGCAT
>CABUQI010000215.1 GCA_902493545.1 uncultured Collinsella sp.
CCCAAAAGAAGAGCCGCAACCAGCATATATCAGAAAAAGAACCGTTCCAACGCCAAACCGCCGTATCAGCCAAGTGGTGCAGGAGCGAAGCGACTGCCAAAGGGATAGAACCCAACCGAGGTCCCGTTGTGCGGGAGCCCCGGGGAGGGCAAATATATAAGGTCGATCGCGAGTTCCGCACGAGCCGGAGAGCACTTAATGTGCTCTCCGTGCGAGTCAGGACTGTCCGAGCAGGCGACCTTATATATTTGCCCTCCCCGGGGCTCCTCGCCAGTCCCCCTCAGCTAGTTCTTCAGCGAGTTCAGCGGCGCCGGGAAGCGTCCACCGCGGTGGGCAAGCACGGTGCCGGCGTTGGGGTTCACCGGCATGATGGGCGCACGGCCGAACAGGCCACCGTACTCGACGCAGTCGCCCACGCCCTTGCCGATGGCAGGAATCACGCGGACGGCCGTGGTCTTGTTGTTGATGACGCCGATGGCCATCTCGTCGGCGATGATGCCGGCGATGGTCTCGACCGGGGTGTCGCCGGGGATGGCGATCATGTCCAGGCCAACGGAGCACACGCAGGTCATGGCCTCGAGCTTCTCGAGCGAAAGCGCACCAGCTTCGACGGCGGCGATCATGCCGGCGTCCTCGGACACGGGGATGAAAGCGCCGGAGAGACCGCCCACGCTGGAGCTGGCCATGACGCCGCCCTTCTTGACGGCATCGTTGAGCATGGCGAGCGCGCAGGTCGTGCCGGGGCCACCGCAGGTGCCCACGCCGATGATCTCGAGGATGCGGGCAACGGAGTCGCCGATGGCAGGCGTGGGAGCCAGCGACAGGTCGACAATGCCTTTCTCGACACCCAGACGGCGGGCTGCCTCACGGCTCATGAGCTCGCCGGCGCGGGTGATCTTAAAGGCGGTCTGCTTGATTTTCTCGGCAACCTCCATCATCGAGGCGGAGTCGGGGAGCGTCTCCAAGGCAGCAGCCATAACGCCGGGGCCCGAGACGCCAACGTTGATGACGGCGTCGGCCTCGCCACCGCCGTGGACGGCGCCCGCCATAAACGGGGAGTCCTCGACCATGTTGGCAAAGCAGACAAACTTGGAGGCGCCAACGGAATCCTGGTCGGCCGTGAGTTTGGCGGCATCGATGATGGTCTGGGCGGCCATGAGCACGGCATCCATGTTGATACCGGCGCGCAGGCTGGCGACGTTTACGCTGGAGCAGACGCGGCTCGTGGTGGCGAGCGCCTGGGGGATGGACTGGATGACGCGGCGGTCGGCGTCACCGATGCCCTTCTGGACGAGTGCGGAGAAGCCGCCCAGGTAATCGATACCGAGCGTCTCGGCCGCGCGGTCGAGGGCATGCGCGATGGGGGTGAGGTCCTCATCCTTGCAGCACGCGGCGATCTGCGCCACCGGGGTGACGGAAACGCGCTTGTTGACGATGGGGATACCGTACTCGCGCTCGAGGTTCTCGGCGGTCTCGACCAGATGCTCAGCCGTGTGCGTCACGTGGTCGTAGATCTTCGTGCACATGCGGTCGAGGTTCTCGTCACCGCAACCCATGAGCGAAACACCCATGGTGATGGTCCTGATGTCGAGGTTCTGCTCCTCAACCATGCCGCGGGTTTCCGCGATTTCTGCGGGCGTGATCGCCATCCTTGCGCTCCTATCTGCCAAAACGAGCATAGTCTTATCTATTCTAACGTGCCGCACGTGCCAAGTGGCGCATGCGGCACGTTTTGGTGCTCGGTTGTTTCCGTTGTGTTACTGCCCAAAGACCTCTTCGGCGATACGAGCGCTCTCGGCGGCGTCCTTGGCGTAGTAGTCAGCGCCGATCTGCTTGGCGTATTCGGGGGTGAGCACGGCGCCGCCTACGATGATCTTGACGCCCGGCACCTCGGCATGAAGCAACTTGATGGTCTCCTCCATGGCGACGACCGTGGTAGTCATAAGCGCCGAGAGGCCGACGAGCTTAATGTCACGCTCCTGCACGGTCTTGAGCACCTCTTGCGGGTCGACGTCGCGGCCTAGGTCAAAGACGGTGTAGCCGTAGTTGTCGAGCAGCATTTTGACGATGTTCTTGCCAATATCGTGGATGTCGCCCTTGACGGTGGCCACGCAGATCTTGCCCTTGTCGGCAATCT
>CABUQI010000216.1 GCA_902493545.1 uncultured Collinsella sp.
GGCACGCTTTCGGGCGAGGACTTCTCGGAGTATCTGCGCCGCGTACCGGGCGTGCTCGCCTTTGTTGGCACACGCAACCCCCAGATTGGCGCCACGTACGCCCAACATTCTTGCTTCTACAAGATTGACGAGTCGGTACTGTCCAAGGGTTCCATGATAGCCGCCCAGTATGCCATCGACTTTTTGGCCGAGCCCACGCAAGAGGAGCTCGACGGCCCCACGATCGCCGCGGTTGCCGAAACCAACCCCGACTTGGCCGCCAAACTGCGCTCTGCCAAGGCAACGGCCGCTGAGGCGCGCGACGCCATGCACGATGCCCGCACCGCCCGCCATGCCGCAATCAAGGGCATCCACGATGCGCGGGCTGCTGCACGCCGCGAGGGGAAGCACGACGAGTAGTCAATTCGCCGGCATCTCGCAGTCATAGCCACATCGCGATGTCAAAGCGGGGGCGGACGTTTCGAATCGTCCGCCCCCGCTCATTTGTCAAGTGCTATTTCTACCATTTCAACCCCGTCCCTAAATCGCAGAGCCAGCGTGGGGGTTCGAGGTGGATGATATCGGTGGGAACTCCGGCGGGAGCGTGACCACCAAAGAGCAGGCCCGCGTCTGCCGGGTTGATAAGGCGCACGATCCACACGGCGACGACCAGCACGCACAACACGGTGACCACAATGTCGATACCACGCTTTCGTTTGCTCGATGCCACCTCCTCGCGCACGAACGCGAGCACAAACGCAATCGGCACCACCCAAAACAGCGGATGGTAGGCAAAGGCCGCCGCAAAATCGAGGCGCAGCGCCGCCAGCCACGCCCTCGTCATACCGCATCCCGGACAAGGAATGCCCGTCACCAATCGAAAGATGCAGCCGATGTCGAGCAGGTAGAGCGCGAGCCAGGCGACAAAGAGCGCGCCGGTGTAAGAAAGGGCGCGGCGAAGGAGCTCCGCCGTGCCCTTATGTCCCTGGGAGCTGTTCACGCCGCCTTTATTGTTAGGCATGAGCGCCAAGACGGATGTTGTAAGCCGTTGCCATGGCATTGGTATTATTGATGATGATGTTCATGGCAAAGATGGGGCCAAGACCGCACAGCAGCACGCCGATGATCTGCCACAGAAGAACGGTGGTGCCGTTTTCCTGGAACACCAGGCCGTAGCGAGGAGCGTTGGCCTGCAGGCGGTTGCCAATCTTGTAATACCAGTAGTACGCGTAGAAGCCGCAGGTCACAAACGACAGCAAGATGAATGCCGCCAGACCCGGCGTGGAATCGCCGTCGTCCTGGCACATGACATTGATGTCGCGGGCCAAGCAATACAGGAAGTAGAACGAATAGATACCGCAGGTCACAAGAGAGAGCAGCAGCCAGCCGATCAGGCTGCGGTCAGCCTTGACGGGGCCATAGTCCATCAGAGCGGATGCGGACTGTTGGGCGTACTGACCGGTGTACTGCTGCTGAGGCTGGGGCGCGGGCTGAATAGTCTGGGCCGGAGCGGGCTGGGGCTGCGGGGCCGCAGCGGCAGAAGCGGCACCAACGGCGGATCCGCAAACAGGGCAGAATTTGGCATCATCCGAAATGGGAGAGCCGCAAGTGGGACAGAACATCAACTTCTCCTTTTCCTAAGGCGTCGCACGCCTTCAAATCTTACGTGTCTATGTTCTCAACAATAGCCGCGACGTTGTTGCGTAACATTGATCAATTTCCGAGAAATATTGCCGCGACCGTTTTCCAGGCATTTTCTTGCCTTCGCTGTAAAAAAAAAGGCACCCCGGGTTCAGTTGCCCAGGGCGCCTCGACCGACTATTCGGTTTGATTGTTTTCGGCAGCAGGATTATCGCCCGACTCATCCGCCGGCGCGGCAACGGCATTCCAATCGGGTTCTGCAGGCGTGGCCTCGGGCGCCGGTGCGGGTGTAGGGGCCGGTGCCGGAGCAGATGTCGGCGCGGGCGACGTTGCAGGTGCGGGTGCAGGTGCAGCACCAGCGGCCATGGAATTAAAGCCCGTAGGTGTAGGCTTCTTCTCGCCCGGAAGCACAAACGTCAGGACATCGTCGGCATCCTCGTCGGCCCACTCACTGGCATGACGTGCCGCCCAATAGCCAACGGCGCGATACTTGAGCATCTTGCCAAACACA
>CABUQI010000217.1 GCA_902493545.1 uncultured Collinsella sp.
CTGCTTGAGGGCCGTGGCTTGGCCAAGCTTGATTTGACTGCTGACGAGGCCGCTGCGCTGGAGCGGGGACTGGACTCGCTCGATGTCCGCATGCAGGCACATTTCGACCGCGCGCGTGCGCTGGCCGAGTATCTGGCCGCCAACGAGATGGTGCGCAACGTACGCTATCCCGGACTGAGCTCGCATCCCGACCATGCTGTTGCAACAGGAATCCTCGAGCACGGCTTTGGCCCGGCAGTTGAATTTGACCTTATCGAGCGTAGCGCGGGCAAGCTGTTCGATGCTTTGCCCGGGGAGTTTCGCACATCGCCCGCCGGCGGCGCAACGACGCGCCTTTCGGCCCCACGCGGCAAGCAGGGCAGCACCGTCCGTCTCTTCGCCGGTACCGACGACCCCCTGGTCGTAGCGTCCGCCCTAGACAACGCCCTTCGTAAATTAGCTACTCTTTAATGCTGGCGATGAGGTCGTTTGCTTTGTTGGCAATGACGTTGTTGATTTCTGCCTGCAGCTCCTCGTAGACTGCTATGGCTCGCTCGCCGGCGGGGGTGAGCGTGGATCCGCGGGCTCCGTCGCGCTCGATGAGCTTGCAGCCCAGCTGACCTTCGGCCTCGTTCACAATGCGCCATGCCTTGGAGTACGCCATGCCCATGCTCTTGGCGGCGCGGTTGAGCGAGTGCTCGCGGGCGATGCCCTGCAGCAGCAAGACGCAGCCGTGGCCGAAAACGCCCGGCAAATCCTTGTCGCACGCTTGAATGACCAACTTTGCCGTCGTGTTGTACTCCATGTGCTCCACGTCTCCCCGCTAAAGTGTTTGCTGGGCAAACGCAAAGTCTGCGTCAAACCCTCGTGTGCTCTTCTTAAATCATGCATTGTAGCAGTCAAAGTGCGTTAAGATACTTCCCCAGTATTGGGCGCCCAAGGTTGGGCTGGGTCCTACGAGGCCTGCAGCCGACCGGTCGCATGGAAAAAGGAGAAACATGGCTACGTTCTTTCCCGGTGAGTCCCACACGTTTTCGGAGTATCTGCTGGTCCCTGGTTACTCGTCCTCGCAGTGCATCCCCAACAACGTCTCTCTTAAGACGCCGCTAACCCGCTTTAAGCGCGGTGAGAAGCCGGCAATCACCCTGAACATCCCCATGGTTTCCGCCATCATGCAGTCCGTCTCGGGCGTCGATATGGGTGTCGCGCTCGCTACCGAGGGTGGCCTGTCCTTCATTTACGGTTCCCAGAGCGCCGAGTCCGAGGCCGCTATGGTCAAGGCCGTCAAGGATCACAAGGCCGGTTTCGTTCAGTCCGATTCCACGCTGACCCCTGACATGACCATGGAGCAGGTCATCGAGCTCAAGGAGAAGACCGGCCACTCCACCATGCCGGTCACCGACGACGGCACTCCCAAGGGTAAGCTCCTGGGCATCGTCACCAGCCGTGACTATCGCCCCAGCCGCGATGACCACCAGACGAAGGTCTCCGAGTTCATGACCCCGCGTGAGCAGCTCATCGTGGGCGACAAGAACATCAGCCTTAAGGTTGCCAACGACGTCATCTGGGACAATAAGCTCAACGCCCTGCCCATCGTCGACGACTACGATCATCTCATGGGCATCGTCTTCCGCAAGGACTACGACAGCCACAAGACCAACCCCAACGAGCTGCTCGACGGCGACAAGCGCTACATGGTCGGTGCCGGTATCAACACCCGCGACTATGCCGAGCGCGTGCCGCTGCTCATCGAGGCCGGTGCCGATGTCCTGTGCATCGATTCTTCCGAGGGCTTCAGCGAGTGGCAGAAGCGCACCATCGAGTGGATCCGCGCCAACTACGGCGAGGACGTCAAGGTCGGTGCCGGCAACGTCGTCGACGCCGAGGGCTTCCGCTTCCTGGCCGACTGCGGTGCCGACTTCATCAAGGTTGGTATCGGCGGCGGCTCCATCTGCATCACCCGTGAGACCAAGGGCATCGGCCGTGGCCAGGCCACCGCGCTGATCGACGTCTGCCGCGCTCGCGACGAGTACTACGAGGAGACCGGCGTCTACGTGCCCGTGTGCTCTGACGGCGGCATCGTCTACGACTACCACATGACGCTCGCCCTTGCCATGGGTGCCGACTTTATGATGCTGGGCC
>CABUQI010000218.1 GCA_902493545.1 uncultured Collinsella sp.
CCCGTGGCGCGCCAGCTGGTCGAGCAGGTGTTTGAGCCATGCGACACCACGTGGCGCGGGCTGGGGCCGATTGCCAACTCGGGCCTTTCCATCCGCCCCGAGTTCTCGCGCTTTGATGCCCGCGTTCGCTTTGACGTGCCCGTTGAGCCGACGGTTGAGCCGCGCGGATGCCGCTGCGGCGACGTGCTGCGCGGAGCCATTACGCCGAGCAGCTGCCCGCTCTTTGGCCGCACCTGCACGCCCGAGCACCCCGTCGGCCCGTGCATGGTGAGTTCCGAAGGCAGCTGCGCGGCGTACTACCGTTACCGAGTCTAGCCCGAACGCCCCCGCGCACTGACACCTCCCACGATTGGAGTTTTGGATATGTCCCATAGCATCACCGATAGCACCGTCCTGTTGGGCCACGGCTCCGGCGGACAGATGATGAAGCGCATCATCGATGAGGTCTTTTTAGATGCCTTTGGGTCGCCCGAGCTGCTTGCGGGCAACGATGCCGGTGTCGCCGCGCTGCCCGCAAGCGGGCGAATCGCCATGTCAACCGACAGCTTTGTGGTGACGCCGCAGTTCTTCCCCGGCGGCAATATCGGCCGCCTCGCCGTATGCGGAACCGTCAACGACGTCGCGACCTCGGGCGCCAACGTGCGCTACCTATCGTGCGGCTTTATCCTCGAAGAGGGCTATCCCATGGACAAGCTGCGCCAGATTGTACAGACCATGGCCGAAACGGCACATGAGGCAGGTGTGAAGATTATCACCGGCGACACCAAGGTGGTCGAGCGCGGCGGTGCCGACGGCGTCTACATCAATACCGCCGGCGTGGGCGAGGTGCCCGCGGGCGTGGCGCTCAGCGGTGCAAACTGCCAGCCCGGCGATGTCATCTTGGTCTCGGGTACGCTGGGCGACCACGGCATCGCCATCATGAGCCAGCGCGAGGGCTTGGCGTTTTCGAGCAACATTGAAAGCGACGCTGCGCCGCTCAATCATCTGATTGCCGACGTGCTCGCCGCCGCCCCCGACACCCGCTGCTTCCGCGACCCCACGCGCGGTGGCCTGGCATCCACGCTCAACGAGTTTGCCCAGGCCAGCGGCGTTGCCATGAAGATCGACGAGGATGCCGTGCCCGTGCGCCCCGACGTGCAGGCGGCATGTGAGATGCTCGGCTACGACGTTCTGCAGGTAGCAAACGAAGGCAAGATGGTCGCCGTGGTGCCGGCCGAGCAGGCCGATGCCGCGCTGGCGGCTATGCGCGCCGCGCGCTACGGCGAGAATGCCGCCATCATCGGTCGCGTGCTGCCGCTTGCCGAGGGCGCTCGACCCGCCGTGCGCGTACGCACCGGCTGGGGATCGACCCGCATCCTCGACATGCTCGTGGGAGAGCAGCTGCCGAGAATTTGCTAGGGCGGAATCGCGCGGTCGGCGCGATGTGGCTTGATATCCCTGGAGATGTTCAGATTCCAAGCGCGCCCAACGCGGAAGCCCAGTATTATGAGGTGCGTTTTGAAACCCAATGACGGGAGCTTTCATGGCAGCAGCTTTTTCCCATGTGATCTTTGACCTGGACGGCACCATCCTCAACACGATCGAGGACCTGGCGGCCGCCGGCAACCACACCTGCGAGATGCACGGCTGGCCCACGTTTGCCGTGGACGAGTACCGCTACAAGGTGGGAAACGGCATGCTCAAGCTGGTCGAGCGCTTTATGCCCGCCGAGTACGCGGGCGACGGCCGCATGTTTGAGCAGGCGCTTGCTGAGTTTAGAGCTTATTACGGCGAGCACAAGGAGGACCACACCTCACCCTACGCCGGCACGATTGAGATGCTCGACCGTCTGCGCGCAGCGGGCGTTCAGCTTGCCGTGCTCACCAACAAGGATCATATTTCGGCAGCCCCGCTTATCGAGAAATACTTTGGCTCTGAGCGCTTTGCGCTGGTGCAGGGCCGTGTCGATGCGTTTCCGCCCAAGCCCGAAGCACCCGTCACGCTGCATGTGATGGAGGAGCTGGGCGCCGATCCGGCAACCACGCTCTATGTGGGCGATTCCAATGTCGATATCCTGACCGGCCACAACGCCGGCCTTAAGAGCGCGGGCGTCAGCTGGGGCTTCCGCGGCCGCGCAGAG
>CABUQI010000219.1 GCA_902493545.1 uncultured Collinsella sp.
TGGAGCTCCTGTTCCAGGCTTTTGACGGCGTTTGAGATGTTGGACTGAGCGGTATAGAGGCGCTGGGCTGCGGCATTGATTGAGCCGGACTCTGCTACGGCGATCAGGAAACGAAGCTGCTGGAGGGTCATCGGCGCCGTCCTTTCGAGCGTTATCTATAAAACCGATAACAGGTTAGCGCTTTTAAGTGATTGACCGAGGGAAACAATGCTCGTACTATTCAAAACACACAAAGGCGGTAGGTAATTAAACCGACCACGGAACCGGGATGCGAAAGGAGGCCCGCATATGAATTGCTTACCAAGACGAATGCCGGGCTCCTGTTTGCGCCCGTCGGCGTGATCAGGAGACAGCGACTTACTTCTCTCTAATTAATTAACTTTTGTTCGATCAAGGAGATCATCATGAGCCAGTTCATCAACAACCCCGAGCACACCTTTGGTTTCGATACCCTGCAGCTTCACGTTGGCCAGGAGAGCGCCGATCCCGCATCCGACTCCCGCGCCGTGCCTATCTACCAGACCACGAGCTATGTGTTCCGCAACTCCCAGCACGCCGCCGATCGCTTTGGTCTTGCCGACGCCGGTAACATCTACGGCCGTCTGACCAACTCCACCCAGGGCGTCTTCGAGGACCGTATCGCCGCACTCGAGGGTGGTGTGGCAGGTCTTGCCGTCGCCTCCGGTGCTGCTGCCATCACCTATACCCTGCAGGCTCTTGCCCAGGCCGGTGACCACGTGGTGGCTCAGAAGACCATCTACGGTGGCTCCTACAACCTGCTGGAGCATACGCTCTCCCAGTTTGGCGTCGAGACCACCTTCGTCGATGCCCACAACCTGGACGAGGTCGAGGGCGCCATCAAGGACAACACCACGGTCATCTACCTCGAGACGCTCGGCAACCCCAATTCTGACATCCCCAATATCGACGCCATCTCCGAGATCGCCAAGAAGCACGGTTTACCGGTTGTCGTCGACAACACCTTCGGCACCCCGTATCTGTTCCGTCCGCTGGAGCATGGTGCCAACATCGTCGTCCACTCCGCAACCAAGTTCATCGGCGGCCACGGCACCTCGCTGGGCGGTGTGATCGTCGACGGCGGTAACTTCGATTGGAAGGCGAGCGGCAAGTATGAGCAGATCGCCGAGCCCAACCCCTCCTACCATGGCGTCTCGTTTGCCGAGGCTGCCGGTCCCGCCGCCTTCGCAACCTATGTCCGCGCCATCCTGCTGCGTGACGAGGGCGCCTGCATCAGCCCGTTCAACGCTTGGATCCTGCTCCAGGGCACCGAGACTCTGTCGCTGCGCGTTGACCGTCATGTCGAGAACACCAAGAAGGTCGTTGAGTTCCTGGCTGGTGATAGCCATGTCGCCAAGGTGAACCACCCGAGCCTGTCTGAGCACCCCGATCACGAACTCTATCAGAAGTACTTCCCCAACGGCGGTGCCTCGATCTTTACCTTTGAGATTAAGGGTGGCCAGGAGGCGGCTTGGAAGTTCATCGATCATCTGCAGGTGTTCTCGCTGCTTGCCAACGTGGCCGACGTCAAGTCGCTCGTCGTGCACCCGGCTACCACCACGCACTCCCAGCTCTCTGCCGAGGAGCTCGCCGAGCAGAACATTACGCCCTCCACGATCCGTCTTTCCATCGGTACCGAGAACGCCGAGGATATCATTTGGGATCTGAAGCAGGCCTTCGCCGCGCTGGACGAGTAATGTGACTTGTGCAAGGACCCCTTGCGACTCGATAGGTATAACTGCATAAAATGCCTGCTCAAGACGCCTGTGCGAACAATGGTTGCACAGGCGCCTTTTTTGCATAGAGAGGGCGCAAAAACAGGGTTTTTGACATGCTTTATGCATTCGAGTTGTGGAAAACTCCTGTTGAGAGGATGTGAGTTTTACGCAATTGACGTGCACCTTTTAAGTAAAACCGCAGGTCGCGATTTGCTCGGGGTACTATGCAGCGCGATTGAATCACACGCAGCTCAAACGCAGCAAAAACGCACTACGGAGGTTTCCAGCTACATGAGGATCGATTCACGAAAACCGAAAGCCGCCGCCCTTTCCGCCGCTCTGACCGTGGCACTTTTGGCGGGCGCCGG
>CABUQI010000220.1 GCA_902493545.1 uncultured Collinsella sp.
ATTCCAAGGATAGTTGCGGTGGAATAGTTCCTGGATGCCGGGGTTTTGGCGGAAATCAGGAACTATTTCACCGCAATTGAGGAGGGGTGGGGTGGATGGCGGGGTAGCTAAAAGAGCCCCGTCCCTAATTAGCTACTTTGGCTGGGTCGATGTCCATGCTGGCGATGAGGTTGATGTTGGTGTCTAGGAGGTTCTCTAGCACGACGTCGCCCATGCGGATGGGGGCGTTTACGACTAGGCCGCGGATGAGGTCCATGGCTTGGGCGTGGGGTGCCAGCGGGATGGCTTCGGCCGTGCGCACGGGCAGCAGCGCCTCGTCACCGCCTAATACGGCCACGGTGGTGGTGAGCACGCGCATGGGGCAGGTGAGCTCCTGATGTGCGAACGTATTACCGCGCGGGCAGCTATTGCCGGTCACGGAGCGCACCTCTACCACGGCGTCGTCTGCGTCGCGCTCCACCTCCACGGTCAAGAGGCATTCGGATGGGCAGGTGGTGCAGTTGAACTGCAGCGTTTCGATCGCGTTTATGCTCATGGCCTTACGCCTCCTCAACGGGGTCGACGGATAGGACAATCTCGCTAACACCCAGGTCGAGTGCGCGCTGAATCACCTTTGCCGGCAGTGGGAAGCTCTCCATCACGCTCGGTTTAAACGGGCGGACCTTGCCTGCAAACAGTTCTTCGTCGCCTGCCAGAATGCGCACGCGGGCGGCGTCGACCGGTCGGCGTACGCGGAAGTTGAGTTTGGTGAGTGTCACAGCCGTAATGCGTCCCGGTAGCGCGTAGCCCGCGATACCGGCAGGGGAGACCGTGAGCTGGCAGCTCGGGTCCGCAGTACCGTGCCCGACGTTCGCGCCGCTCCCCAGCGCGTACGCCGCCGCAGCCGCACCGGCACGCTCGGACTCGGTCGTCACGTTGTCGGCCAGGTCGTGCACGTGCAGCACGTTGCCACAGGCAAAGATGCCCGGCACGCCCGTTTGCAGGCTCTGGTCCACGACGGCGCCGCGCGTGCGCGGGTCGAGCTCAACGCCCGCGCCCACCGAAAGCTCGTTCTCGGGAATCAGACCCACTGAAAGCAGCAGTGTGTCGCACGGAACAATGCGCTCGGTTCCCGGAATGGGTGCTAGGTGCTCGTCGACCCGACTCACCTCGACGGCCTCCACGCGATCGTGTCCGATCACGCGCGTGACGGTGGTGGACAGGTGCAGCGGAATGCCAAAGTCGTCCAGGCAGTTCTTGACGTTGCGGCGCAGACCGTTGGCGTACGGCATGAGCTCGTATACGCCCTCGACCGAAATCCCCTCGAGCGTGCAGCGGCGCGCCATGATAAGTCCGATGTCGCCCGAGCCCAAAATGACGGCACGCGAGCCGGGCTTGAGATTTTCGATATTGATGTATCGCTGCGCCAGGCCCGCCGTAAACACGCCGGCGGGACGGCTGCCGGGGATCTTGATCTCGCTGCGTGTGCGCTCGCGGCATCCCATAGCAAGGACGATCGCACGCCCGGTGAGCTGAAGCATGCCGGCAGGGCTCATGAGCGTGACGGTATGGACTGCGGCATCTCCCGTTCCCTCGTCCGTGCCCGGGTCGCCCACACACGCGCCCTCGCCCGAATCAATCCCAAGCACCATGCTGCCCAGGAACAGCGCAATGTCGGTTGCGCGCACCTGGTCGATAAAGCGCTGCGCGTACTCTGGACCGGTGAGCTCCTGCTTAAAATGCGAAAGGCCAAAACCCGGGTGGATGCACTGGCGCAGGATGCCGCCCAGATGCTGCTCGCGCTCCACGATGGCCACGTGGGCGCCGGCCTTATGCGCGGCAAGCGCGGCCGCCATGCCGGCAGGTCCGCCGCCGATAACAACAACGTCGAACGCCTGCGTCTGCACCGCCTCGGTAGCTCCGGCATCCGCGCGTCCGTTGAGCGAATCAAACGTCGCCATCCTAGCGCACCCCCTTCAGCGGTCCCTCTACCAGCCAAGAACCTGCGTCCTCCAGCAGCACCTCGCTGGGGTCGCAGCCCAGCTCGCGCGCCAGGATCGCCACCACGCGGCTCTGGCAAAAGCCGCTCTGGCAGCGGCCCATGCCCGCGC
>CABUQI010000221.1 GCA_902493545.1 uncultured Collinsella sp.
AGAAGATCCAGGCCTTCCAGGCAAGCGATGAGCGCGACGAGGGCCGCTGGATTGCCGGCGAGATCGAGAAGCTGCATGCCAAGGGTACGAGCTACGACGATATCGCCGTGTTCTACCGCACCAACGCTCAGTCGCGTATTCTCGAAGATATGTTCCTGCGCGCGGGCGTTCCCTACAAGATCGTGGGCGGCACGCGATTCTTCGATCGCGCCGAGATCCGCGACGTCATGGCCTACCTCAAGATGATCGTGAACCCGGCCGACGAGATGAGCGTCAAGCGCGTCATCAACACGCCGCGCCGCGGCATCGGCTCCACCTCGATCCAAAAGATCGAGCAGCTGGCGCGCGACAACCGTTGCTCGTTCTTCCAGGCCTGCGAGATCGCAACAGCCGAGACAGGCATGTTTAGCGCCAAGGTGCGCAATGGCCTGTCGAGCTTTGTCTCGCTGGTGCGCGAAGGTCGCCGCATGGACGGCGAACTCAAGGACGTCGTCGAGATGATCGTCGATAAGACGGGCCTGCTGCAGGCTTTCCGCGCCGAGGGCACCATGGAGTCCGAGAGCCGCGCCGAGAACATCCAGGAATTCCTGGGCGTCGCCGCCGAATTTGAGGAGACGCACGAGGACATCGAAGGTACGCTCGAGAGCTTGGAAGAGCTGCGCGCTGCCGGTGTTGCCGATGTGCCTGTCAGCGCCGAGCCCGAGCCCGTCGTGGTGAGCGCGCCTGCGCCCGAACCGGGGCCGTCTGCCCCGGTATCCTCGTTTGAGGCGCTCGTTGGCGCGCGTGACGCTGCGGGTTCCAATCCGCTCGATAGTCTAGCCGCCCCGGCGCTCTCGCCGCAGGATGCCCTGGCCGCCGCCATCGCGGGCAACGCGTATGCCGCGCCGACAGAGCTGCCCGCCGGTGCCGTGCATGCTGACGAGATTGAGCGCACCTACGGCCCGCTCACCTGCAAGGCGCTGCCCGCTCTCATGGAGTGGCTGGCCCTGCGCTCCGACTTGGATTCCCTGGCCGGCGAGACGCATGCCATTACCATGATGACCATCCACTCCGCCAAGGGCCTGGAGTTCCCGGCGGTGTTCGTGGCCGGCATGGAGGAGGGTATCTTCCCGCACGTGCACGACTTTGGCGGTAGTGACGATCCGGGCAAGCTCGAGGAGGAGCGCCGCTTGGCCTACGTCGCCATCACGCGTGCTCGCAAGCGCCTGTTCCTGACCTATGCGGCCACGCGTCGCACCTACGGCTCGACCTCTGCCAATCCGCGCTCGCGCTTCCTCAACGAGATTCCGTTTGAGGACATCGAGTTTAGCGGTATCGGTTCTGCCGGTTTTGAGGGCACGGGCTGGGAGAAGCGCGGCGACCGTCACGGCACGTTTGGCTCGGGTATGGGCTCGGACATGTATGGCGGCAAGGTGTTTGGCTCGCATACGCGCTCGACCGGCGGCTCTGGATCGCGCAGCGGCTCGAGCTTCGATGACTTCTTTGGCGGCAGCACTTATGGTACCGAGCGCCATCGTGGGGTTTCGCCCGACGCCGGCCGTGTTGCCTCGACCTTTGGCTCGGGCGCGCCGCGAGCCAAAAAGTCGTCATCCAAGGTATCCCCGACGGTGGAGCGCAAGGTCGATCGCGCCAGCGCATCGCAGGACTTTGCCGCGGGCGATACCGTGAGTCATAAGACCTTTGGCACGGGCACCGTGATCTCGGTCGCCGGAGACATGATCGAGGTCCAATTCGAAAAGACCGGCCAGACCAAAAAGCTGATGAAGGGCTTTGCTCCAATTGTCAAGCTGTCGTAATCCCGGCGGACCCGGGCGGGCGTATGGGGCAACATCGCCTGCTCGGGTCCTTGGGTAACGTTGCTGAACGAGCGTTGCTCTGCCTCTCGCTTTTTGATCTGGAGAACCGGGTGGGCTGAATACTTAGACATGGCAAGGGGCTCCCCCGTTGAAGAACGGGGGAGCCCCTTGTTGCTTTTTGATTGTCGTTACTAGCCAGAGGCTCGCCGGGACGGGGCGCGGGGTTTGGTCGATCGCGAGTTCCGCACGAGCCGGAGAGCACTTAATGTGCTCTCCGTGCGAG
>CABUQI010000222.1 GCA_902493545.1 uncultured Collinsella sp.
GCAGGCGCGCCTCAGCGAGCAGGACAGCCTGCAGCAGGACGACGGCAAGTAGGGTTTTGGCATTTTGCTGGCCTGGCGCAATCCTGTCCGCTTGAGCCCCCCGAAAGCCTCGCTGCTTTCGGGAGGCTCTCGTTTGCCCAGATAAAACCTACCAAAATGAAGCTGTCGCTTTTTGGTAGGGAGGGTGTATCGTTTTATCATTATGAGGTAATATAAAACTAGACGTTATATACGTATTAGTTATTTCGATATTTCGATAAGAGTGATTAGATATGCCTGCGCCCAAAAATGCACCGCTTTACCAGCAGATTTACGACGAAATCAAGGATGCGATCGAGAAAGGTGTTTATGCACCCAAGGAACGTATTCCGTCCGAGCTTGAGCTAGCCGAGCAGTACGACGTGAGCCGCATTACGGTGCGCCGCGCTGTCGAGGAGCTGTGCTCCGATGGCTACCTGGTTAAGCAGCAGGGCCGTGGCACCTTTGTCTCCACGCCGCACATCAACCGTCAGTTTCACGCCTCGACGCTGCAGACGTTTACCGCGCTGTGTGCCGGCAACGGCATGAAGGCCGGTGCGCACGTGATCGATCGCCAGATCGTTCCGGCGCGCCAAAACGAGATGGAGTTCTTTGGCCTGCAGAAGGATGCGCTGCTGCTGCATATCAAGCGCGTGCGTACGGCCGACGGCGAGCCCATCTTTGAGGAGAACATCTTTGTGCCGTTTGACGCCTACCGTGAGCTGTTGACGGCCGATCTTGAGGACAAGTCGATTTTTGCCGAGGTCGAGCGTGTTGGCGGAACGCCGATTGTCTCGGTTGGCTACCGCACGGTCGAGGCCGTTCGTGCCAATACCGAGCAGGCGGCCGAGTTGGGCATTGCCCCGCACGATCCACTGCTCAATCTGCGTGCCAGCTTTACCGGTCCCAATGGCGAGCCGGTCCTGATGGGTAAGCAGTACTACGTGGGATCGCGCTACGTTATGGTCATGTAAGTTACGCGGTTTTACCAAACCGCGTGACGGCTCGACGCTGCAAACGCCCCTAAGCGGCAAGGTGACGTTCAATCGTCGGTCGCGTACCGAAGTACGCTTCCCTCCTCTTTCACGTCACCTTGTTCACTTAGGGGCGTTTTCGCTGACTTATGCTCAACCAGCGACGTTTCCGCGCTTGTCAAGATAGTCATTGGGGACGTTCTTAAATGGCTAGTCATTCAAGAACGTCCCCAATGACTACTCGCAGAATGAGCGTGGCTGATAGCCGTGCGGCACCGGTCCGCGTGGCGGCGTATAATCGGCGGCAGATGACTTGAACGTTAGGAAACCATGACCGATAGCATGCAGCAGATGGCGCTCGACACGCTCGGCGCCTATTTTGGCTACACCTCGTTTCGCCCGGGACAGGACCGCATGGTCGATGCGATCCTTGCCGGTCGCGATGCGCTGGGCGTTATGCCCACGGGCGCCGGCAAGTCCATTTGCTACCAGGTGCCCGCACTCATGCTGCCCGGCATCACCTTTGTGGTGAGCCCGTTGCTGTCGCTTATGGAGGACCAGACCCGCGCACTGCTCGCGGCGGGTGCGCGCCCCAGTTATCTCAACTCCAGCCTTACCCCGGCCCAGCAAAACACCGTGCTCAAGCGGGCGCGCGAGGGCCGCTACCAGCTTATGTATGTGGCGCCCGAGCGCCTGCTCGAGCCGCGCTTTCTGGCCTTTGCGCAGGAGGCCGCGGCCGAAGGCGGCATCGGCGTTCCACTCGTGGCCATTGACGAGGCCCACTGCGTGAGCCAGTGGGGCCAAGATTTCCGTCCCGCCTACCTGCAGATCCGCGAGTTTATCGATTCGCTGCCGCGGCGCCCCATCGTGGCGGCGTTTACCGCTACGGCGACCGAGCGCGTGCGCGCCGATATCCAGCAAATGCTCGGCCTGCAAAACCCGGCGACCGTGGTGACGGGCTTCGATCGCAAGAACCTCTACTTCGGTTGCGAAGAGATGGGCGACAAGGCCAAGACCGCGTGGGTGCGCGACTATGTGATCGCGCATTCGAGCGAGAGCGGCATCGTGTA
>CABUQI010000223.1 GCA_902493545.1 uncultured Collinsella sp.
ACGACGTTCGTACCAAGGTGGACAAGCGCAGCACCGCATACGATTACGAGACCTACGAGGTTGACCGCGCGCCGCGCGCCCAGGTGCGCTTTGCGTCGCTTGCCGATGCGGCAGCCCTGCGCCCCGACAGCTGCGATGCCGTGCTGTTTGCCGACGTCGACCTGGACAGTTATCCGCTCTCACATGAAGAGGGCCCGCTGGCCACGCTGACGGCAGAGTTAGATCGCAGCGGTGTGACGCTTGAGCCTGCCGCCTTGTTGCGCGTGCGCTTCGGCCGCGCGATGCAGGCTGCGCGCGGCCCGGTTGCGCTTGCCCGCGTGACGCACGATCGCCAGGCGCGCGAGTGCTATCCGGCGGCCGCGTGGACCGAGCTTCGAGCGCACGCCGAGGCCACTGGCACCGCCAGGGTTTCGTGCATGGGCGAGGGCGGTATCGTCGCCGATTTTGATCCAGCGGCCGGTGAGGGCATCGAGTGTAAGCGCGTCGCGTGCGAGGCTCCTCAACATTTGAGTGAGGCGGCTGTGCCGTACCTGGTTCTGCGTCGCCGCGATGGCGCGGGCGAGGATGCACCGCTCGTGCCGCGTCTGACGTCCGCCTCGCAGATTGAGGCGTACTCGACATGCCCGCTGTGCTGGCTCGTGTCATATCGCGTCAAACCTCAGTCCATCGACGCGGGCTTTGGAAATATGGAGAAGGGCAACTTTGTCCACGATGTGCTGGAGCACCTGCATGCCCGCCTGCCCCAGGAGGGTATGGAGCGCGTGACGCCCGAGAACCTGCCGCGCGCTCAGGAGCTGCTGCGCGAGGTCTTTGACGAGACGTTGGTCGAGCACGCCGGCAAGCGAGGCACGGAGGGCCCGCTCGTGCCGCTCTCTGCGGTGGAGGAGCGCCAGGTGGCAGAGATCTTGCCGCAGCTGGAGGGCGTGCTTGCCTACGAGTCCGAGGCACTTGCCCCCTTTGCCCCGCGCTACCTGGAGTTCGCCTTCAACGAGCTCAAGGTCGAGTATGCCGGTTGGCCGCTTGGCGGGCGCATCGACCGCGTGGACGTGGACGCCGAGAATCGTGCCGTGGTGATCGACTACAAGCATCGCACGGGCGTTGAGGAGTTTAAGCTCGCCGACCCTACGGTGCGCGACGAGGAATTGGGCACGGCGCCCATCGACGATCCGCGCTGGTTGCCGCCACATACCCAAACGCTCATCTACGCCCAGGCCATGCGCCGGGCGCTGGATTTGGACACCCGCGCGGCGCTCTATTTTTCGACCAAGGGTGGCAAGCCGGCGTTGCGCGGTGCCGCGAGCGCCGAGCTGCTCGAGGAAGAGCGCGGTGACGGTCGCATCCCGGGTCTTAAGAAAGGTTTCCCCGGCGAGGGTGGCAGCATGGACTTCGACGCTCTGCTCGACCGCGTGGAGGCCGGCATCGCCGAGCGCCTGTGCGAGCTCGAAGCAGGTAACGTTGCCGCCGTCGACCCGACGTCGGCTCAGGCCGCGCATGCGCGCTGCTCGTATAACCACGAAGGAACGTTTGTAAGGAGGGACGTGTAGACCATGGATCTTTCGACTTTGATGCCGCAACAGCTGCAGATCGTCAAAACGCTCGACCGTCCGCTGTTTGTCTCGGCGGGCGCCGGTTCGGGCAAGACCTTTACCCTCACGCGCCGCATCGTCTACGCGCTCTCACCCGAATCCGGTCCGTTCGTTGAGCATCTGGACCAGGTGCTCGCCATTACCTTTACCAAAGATGCCGCGGCCGAGATCCGTGACCGCGTGCGCCGCGCGCTCATCGACGAGGGCATGGACGAGGAGGCCCTGACCGTCGACGATGCGTGGATCTCGACCATTCACGGCATGTGCTCGCGCATCCTGCGCGCACACGCGTTGGAGCTGGGCATCGATCCCGAGTTCACGGTGCTCACCGATACCGACGAGCTTATGGACCAGGCTGTTGAGCATGTGCTGGGTCGCGCGACGGCGCCCGATGCCGCCCCCGAGCTCGCGGCATCGCTCAAGGCCCTCTACGCCTGGTATCCCATGGCGGGCGAGGGCGG
>CABUQI010000224.1 GCA_902493545.1 uncultured Collinsella sp.
GGTCGGCCGGCGTGTAGGCGAGGGCATTGAGGATGTCGTCTTGTGCCGGGTAGATAGTCTGCTCGGCACGCAAAAGGGCGATGCGCTCGAGCAGCCGGTTCGTAGTGTCACGTACCGGCTGCGGCGCATCGCCCAGCCAAGTTGTTATGTTGCGGTCGCGAGTTGCGCTGTCCATGGGGGCTCCTTTATGGCAGATGCTCTGTTGGCATCTATTGTAAAGGCGCACCGGTTGCCTTTATGTCGGGGCTGCATAAGGAGCGGGGTCTACGAGACGCGCTCGGGCGCTCCTGCCATGCGAGCTTGTCCATGCGCACGAAGGCGCGGGAGCTGCACGGTTGCCGCCATGACGCCGGTGAGGATGAGGGCGGCACCAAAGAAGGCGATGGGGCTCAGGACCTCGCCGACCAGGAAGAACGAGAAGACGGCGGAGCAGACTGGCTCGAGCGAGAAGGCGAAGCCGGTGGTCTCGGCAGGCACGTGGGGCTGCACGAGCGTCTGGGTGATAAAGCCGTAGGCAGAGCAGATGAGTGCGAGCGCGACGACGACTACGACCTCGCCCGGCGTGCCGGGAAGCGTGAAGCCGCCAAAGGTGAATGCGGCGATGCCCGAGAACAAGCCGCCAAAGCCCAGCTGCCAAACGCCCAGAGCAAGCGGATTGACTTCTTCGACAAACCGCTTGGCGACAATGATGTGCCCGGCGTAGACAAAGGCGGAGAACAACATGATGAGCGCGCCCGGGTTCAGGCTGGTGAAGTCGGCGCCCGAGAGCAGGAACATACCGCAGGTGACGATGGCAGTGCCGACGAGCACTTTGCGTTCGGGTGCGCGGCGCAGCAGGGCGGCGTTGGCAAACGGCACGATCACGACCGTCAGGCTCTGCAAAAAGCCGGCAGTGGAGGCGGAGGTGAGGCTGGAGCCCAGGCACATGCAGGTGAGCTCGGTTGCCATAATGGCGCCGATGATGGCGGCGCGGACCATAAGGTCACGGTTGATGCGCAACGCGTGCTTGTGGAAGAGCAGCAGGCAAGCCGCAAAGGCGATGATACAGCGCAGCGCAACGATGCTCGTGGCGTTCATGCTGTCCATGCCGATCTTCATGAGGGGGTACGAAAAGCCCCATGCGACGGGAACGGAAAATGAGAGCGCGATTGCTTTTTTGCGATCCATGGGACTCCTTTTGTTACAGAACGGTTTCGCACAAAGGATTCTGCTCCCAGATTTGGATGTAGTAAAGCGAATGTATCTTCAGTATGATTAAGAAATACTAATGTGACAGAAAAACCCTGGCAAAACGTTTTACGGCTGCATTGATGTGGAGGCACGATGGCATCGCGGTATCAGATTGTTTGTATGGTGGTCGATCGCGGCAGTCTTAAGGCCGCGGCGGACGAGTTGGGCTATACGCAAAGTGCGGTGAGCCAGGCCGTCAAGGCGCTCGAGCGCGAGCTGGGCACCACACTTATCGAGCGCGGTAAGCAGGGCGTTTCGCTTACGCGCGACGGTAAACAATATCTGCCGTACCTGCGCCAGATTGTGACCGCCGAGGTCGAGCTCGAGGGCAAGCGCCAGGAGCTGCTGGGGCTTTCGTCGACCGATATTCGCATCGCGACGTTTACTAACGTGAGTCGTACCGTGCTGCCGCGTGTGATCCGCGACTTTGGTGCGCTGCACCCGGGCGTACGCTTCACCCTCAAACAGGGCGATTACACGCGCAACGCTCAATGGGTGCACGATGGCGTGGTTGATTTTTGTTTTACGGCACGCGGATTTACCGCTGGGCTCGAGAAGCGCGTCGTCTATCACGACGAGTTGGTAGCATTGTTGCCGGCCGAGCATCCGCTGACGGCAAAGGAAAAGGTGACACTTGCCGACCTGGCGTCCGAGCCGTTTGTGCTGCTGGATGAGGGCGAACAGAGTCTGGTGCTCGATGCATTCGCAACGCATGGGCTGTCGCCGCACGTGACGAGTGAGGTGACCGATGACTACACCATCATGGCGATGGTGGAGGAGGGCCTAGGCGTGAGCATGCTCTATC
>CABUQI010000225.1 GCA_902493545.1 uncultured Collinsella sp.
GGCGAGATCGCGCGTGGCGTGTACGCATCCGGCTCGCGCATTCCTTCCGAGATGGAGCTCGCGAAGTACTACGGCGTGGGACGCATCACCGTGCGTCGCGCCATCGAGGAGCTGTCGCGCGCGGGGTATCTCAACCGCCAGCAGGGGAGGGGCACGTTTGTGTGCGCGCCCAAGCTCAAGCGCAAGATTGTCCAGAAGGGTGACGTTCAGAGCTTTTCCGAGGGTTGTGCTGCCAACGACATGGTGGCCGGAGCACGTCTGGTGTCGCGCACGGTGGTTGCGGCGACGCGCGAGGACGCGGCGTTTTTTGGGGTGGAACCCGGCTGCGAGCTCATCGTTGTCGAGCGCGTGCGCACGGCAGACGGCGTGCCCGTCATGCTCGAGAACAACGCCTTTGTGCTGGCCGACCATCCCTATCTGCAGACGCTTGCCGACAAGGACCTCACGAACAATTCCATCTTTGCGCTCGTTGCCGAGCATTCGGGCCGCGCGCCGCTCAAATCCGACCCCTGCACCGTGGAGATTGCGCTTGCCGATGCTCAGGCAGCCCCGCTGCTGGAGGTGCCGGTCGGCGAGCCGCTCTTCTATATGGAGGCGTACTTTACCGATGCGGACGAGCGACCCTTGCTGCTCGGACGCCAAAAGATCGTGGGCTCGCGCTACGTGTTCGACATCTAACGTCCACAGATAGAACAATATAGAACAAGTTTGGTAAAATGACTTCACGAGCGTCGTCGTGCGTGTTATAAATAGGACAACATAGAACGACCGCAGGTACGAGCTGTCGTCGTTCAAAACCGTCACACAAGGAAGGCCATCACCATGAACGCACACGATCTGATTCAGGAAATTATCGAGCGCAAGGGCAAGATTGTGAACGTCTTTTGGATCGCCTGCGGCGGTTCGATGATCGACCTGATGCCGGCCAACGAGCTGCTCAAGCGCGAGGCAACCACGTTTACCTCGACGGTCTACACGGCGCGCGAGTTTTGCCTGATGGCCCCCAAGAGTCTTGGCGAGAAGTCACTCGTCATCGCCTGCAGCCACAGCGGCAACACGCAGGAGGTCGTTGACGGCTGCGAGATGGCGCTGGCAGCCGGCGCCGAGGTCGTGGCCATGACCGACTGCGAGGGCTCCAAGATCGATAACGGCAAGTGGACCACCTGGGTCTATCCGTGGGGCGAAGGCGTGCCGCAGGCCGAGGTCCCGCAGGGTATCGGCGCTCTGATCGCCGCCGAGCTGCTCGACCAGCAGGAGGGTTACGAGGCGCTCGCCGACATGTACGAAGGCCTTAAGCAGATGGATGCGCTGCTGCCCGCCGCACGCGAGAAGGTCAACGCCGAGCTGGGCGCCCGCTTTGCCGAGCTCTGCCAGCAGCACAAGTTCTTCTATATCCTGGGCTCCGGACCCAACTTTAGCCAGACCTACGCCATGGCCATCTGCTCGCTCATGGAGATGCAATGGCAGCACTGCTGCTATATCCACTCCGGCGAGTACTTCCACGGCCCCTTCGAGGCTACCGAGCCCGGCGTGTTCTACTTTGTGCAGCTTGGATCGGGCGAGTGCCGCCCCATGGAGGAGCGAGCGCTGGCGTTCCTCAACACGCACACCGACACGATCATGGTACTCGACGCGCTCGAGTACGGCGTGGGCGAGGTGCCCGCCAGCGTGCGTTCGTACCTGGAGCCGATCTTCTTCTACAACATGAGCTGCGAGCTGCGCGCCGCGCGCGGCAAGGTGTTCGACCACAGCCCCGAGGTTCGTCGCTACATGGGCATCGAACAGTACTAGGTAACGGGAAAAGCATTTACCTTCGATTCGCAAGCGTGTCGCGGGAGTCAAAAAGCGGGCCGCGCCGGTGGGTTTCCGGCGCGGCCCGCTTTACATTGTGTCCGTATGAGTGAGTTGTCGCATCAACCGGCGGACTACTTGGCGTCGTAGGCCTCGGCGTCCCACCAGTCGAGCTGGGCGATGTTGTCGCGAATGTGCTGGCAGCTCTTGTGGAAGCCCTCGAGCTC
>CABUQI010000226.1 GCA_902493545.1 uncultured Collinsella sp.
GGCGGTCGGATGGTACTCTAATCGGGCTTCGAAACAGAAGTGACACATATGGAGCGCTTTAATAAATTGCAGCGTTTCAATAAACAGCTTTTTGTTTAACTGCAGCTAAAACTCTGTTACGATGCAGTCCAGGCGGGTGCCGGAATGGGACTTGGGCACGCGCGAACCTACTTGAAAGGCTACTTTTATGGCTATCGAGAAGACCTTCATCATGATTAAGCCCGACGCCGTGCGCGACCGTAAGATCGGCGAGATCGTTGCTCGCATTGAGCGCAGCGGCCTTGTCATCGAGCGCATGGAGATGACCACGCTCGAGCGCGCTACCGTCGAGGAGCACTACGCCCATCTGGCCGAGAAGCCCTTCTTTGGCGGTCTCTGCGACTTTATGACGAGCGGTCCGGTCGTCAAGATGGTCGTTTCCGGTCTCTCCGCTGTCTCCAAGATGCGCACCCTCATGGGCGCCACCAACCCGCTTGACGCTGCCCCCGGCACCATTCGCGGCGACTTCGCTGTCGATGTTAACGCCAACGTGATCCACGGCTCCGACTGCCTGGAGAACGCCGAGATCGAGATCAAGCGCTTCTTTGGCTAAACCAGCTTTGACTCCTTAAAGCTGTTAGCGTGTGGCTTTGGCGCCGCGGAATTCCATCCGCGGCGCCCTTTTTATTCCAAAATCTATGAAGGGGCCCGCTCGGACATGTGTTCCGAGCGGGCCCCTGCTGTTAGCTTGTGGTACTGAGTAGTTTAAGCCTCGTCGACGACCTTGAGGCCGCGCGTGTGGTCGATCTCGTTGAGGAGGTTAACGCGACGCTCGTGACGACCGCCCTCAAACTCGGCGTCGAGCCACTCGTCGACAATCATCTTGGCGAGCTCGGAGCCCACGACGCGGGCGCCAAAGGCGAGCACGTTGGTGTTGTTGTGCATGCGGGAGAGCTTGGCGCTGAAGGGCTCGGAGCAGACGACGGCGCGAACACCTTCGACCTTGTTGGCGGCCAGGCTGATGCCGACGCCGGTACCGCAGATCAGGATACCCAGGTCGACGTCACCGTTGGCAACGGCCTTACCAACCTTGTAGCCGGCGATGGGGTAATCAAAGCTCTCGGAGGTGTCGGTTCCAAAGTTCACGACCTCACAGCCGCGCTCCTTCAGGTGCTCGGAAATGATGTTCTTGAGCTCGACGGCGGCATGGTCGTTGCCGATACCAATCTTCATGAGTGGTTCCTCTCTGGTCCGTGCGGCGGAATTGCTAAAGGTTTTACCGCGTTCGACTGCATGATAGCGCGACTTTTGCGTAAACGCTCGGGCGTTTTTTGGTCAAACGCTTTAGCATGCAACAAGACCGGCTTCTCATGAATGAATGCCGTCAGATTGCGCTTAAGCGCCGTCCGTCGGAACCATGGTTGCGGTTTCTGATGCATTGTTATCAAATAAAAGAGTTAGCTATTATCGAGAGCCCAGTTCGTTATGTAAGCAGGAGATACCTATGCCTACCGATTCCATCCGCGATGCCGCTTTTTGCGACGTCTTGAACCGTGAGCTTGTCTGTGCGCTCGGCTGCACCGAGCCCATTGCCGTTGCCTATGCAGCGGCGCTGGCGAGCCAGACACTCGGTTGCGAACCCGATCATATGGATGTTGCCTGCTCGGGCAATATCATCAAGAACGTTAAGAGCGTGACCGTGCCCAACTCGGGCGGCATGCACGGTATTGAAGCGGCGGCCGTGCTGGGTGCCGTGGGCGGCGACGCCAAGAGTGCGCTCGAGGTGCTCGAGAGCGTCGATGACGCGGATCGCGCTCGCGTGGCCGAGCTGCTTGCTGATACGGACTACTGCGATGTGTCGCTTGTCGAGGGTGTGCCCAACCTCTACATCAAGGTGACCGCCACGGCCGGGGGCCATACCGCGGTCGTCGAGATTACCGACCACCACACCAATGTCACGTGCCATACGCTCGACGGTATTCCGGTATGCGGCAAGTCGGCGGGGGAGTGTGCCGCCTGCGCCGAGCGCGT
>CABUQI010000227.1 GCA_902493545.1 uncultured Collinsella sp.
CGAGGAGCTGCTCGCGCGCATTCGCACGACGCTCAGGCGCCTTTCGTATGCGCAATCGGGCGGCGTTGCCTCCGAGGGCACGTTCGATGCCGGTGAGCTGCATATCGACTTTGATGCCGGCATTGCCACGATGGATGGCGAGGAGCTGCATCTGACGCCGATTGAGTACAAGCTCTTGTGCCTGCTGGCACATAACGCCGACAAGGTACTAACGCACCAGTTTATCCTGCACGAGATTTGGGGCACGGCAACTAAGAGCGACCTGGCGAGCCTGCGCGTCTTTATGGGCACGCTGCGCAAGAAGATCGAGTCCGACCCCGCGCATCCGCGCTATATCCAGACGCACGTGGGCATCGGTTACCGCCTGGTCACCCAAGGGTAGGACGGCGTCCGCCATCCCACTATGAGTTGCGGTGAAATACGGTCTATATTTGCCTAATTCCAGGTAAAACAGTTCGTATTCCACCGCAACTTTGTTATTTGCCCTTGGGCTTGCTGGCGTAGAACTTCTTCTTTTTGGACTTGCCGGCAGGGGAGGGTTTGCCGGCAAAGTTTGATTTGCCGTTGCCGGCCTGCGTGGGCGCGGGCGCTGCTGCACGAGGCTTGCGCGCCTCGGGGTTGCGCAGCTCCTCGGTTCGCTCGGCAATCTCCTCGGCGCTAAAGCCGACCTCGGCCATGGCGTCCTCGATGGGCAGTCGGCGCACGATATAGCAGTGGTGCACCTTCTGGTTGCGCGCGAAGTCCTCGGGGATGGTCTGTGCCGTAATGTCCTCCAGCACGACGCCCGCGCGCGCGAGCTTGCGCGTTTCGGGGCGGAAGCCGCGCAGGTTGCAGCTAAAGATGGCATGTCCGCCCTGTGCAAGCAGGCGAGATACGCCGGCCAAAAGCTCAACATGGTCGCGCTGGACATCCCAGGTACGGCGGCCCATCTTTGACGAGTTCGAGAACGTGGGCGGGTCGACAAAGATCAGGTCCCAGCGGTTGCGCGTCTGGCGCTGGTCGCGAATCCAGGCAAGCACGTCGTCGCGCACAAAATGATGCTGCGGACCAACAAAGCCGTTCTGGCGCATATTGCGCTCGGCCCAGTCCAGGTAGGTGTTGGAAAGGTCGACTGTCACGGTTTCCTCGACGCCGCCGTCGGCCGCGTAGCAGGTGGCGGTGCCGGTATAGGCGAACAGATTGAGGAAGCGGCGTGCCTGTTTGGCGTGTTCGCGCACCAGGTTGCGGGTGACGCGGTGATCCAGGAAGATGCCCACATCCAGGTAGTCGTCAAAGTTGACGGCAAAGGTAAGGCCGCCTTCTTCGATGAGCGGCAGACGCCGGCGCGCGATGTTGGCGCGCTCGCCCGATCCGCCCTTGCCGGCGCCCTGCTTGCCGTACTGCGAGCCGCCGCGCGAACGCATGCGGGCCTTGGCGTGCACGTGCTCGGCCGGAACATCCAAGATGCGGGGCGCGATGGCCAAGATGTCGAGCATGCGGGCCTGGGCAAGCGCGGGGTCGATAGTCTTGGGCGCGGCGTATTCGGCGATGACGAGCCAGCGGCCCGGCGTCTGCGGGCAGCCCTCGTACAGATCGATGGCGGCGGAGTAATCGGGCAGGTCGGCATCGTAGACGCGGTAGCAGGTAACGCCCTCGCGCTTGGCCCACTTGCGACGCAGACGGGCATTCTTGCGCAGGCGGTTGGCGAACTGCTCCGACTCGGGGATGAGCACGGGCAGCGGCTTGCCGTCGCCCAGGTCGAGCATGGCGGCAGGCTCGGGCATAGGGGTGCCGGCGGCGTTGTCGTTGACTTCGTCGGCATCCGTGACCTCGGCCTCGGCATCCGCACTGGTCGAAGCCTCAAACGCTGCGGCGGCGTGGTCGAGCGAAGGCCAGACTTCGACGGTCGCCTCTTCGTTGTTGGGCATGACGGCGATCGAGCGCTCGGGCTCGGCGTGGAGCGCGCGGGCCAGCAATCCGTCGCGGGTGAGCGCGGCGA
>CABUQI010000228.1 GCA_902493545.1 uncultured Collinsella sp.
GCGAGGTAGATCTGGCCCTCGTCGTTGACGGTCAGCTCAACGTGCTTCTCGGGGAAGTCGGCGAGCTGGCCCTCCTTGAACACGCGGTCGAACTCGGCCTGAGCCTCGTCGCCGGCACCGACGCCGTGGTAGGTGTCGCACAGGTCGCGACCCAGAGCGCGCTTGAGCTCGTAGGGGTCGGCAGAACCATCGGCCAGGGCAGCGTCGATCTTGTCGACCTCGGCCGGGGTGAGCGAGCTCGCCAGGCGGTAGTACTTGCCGATCATCTCGTCGGGGATGGACATGGTCTTGCCGAACATATCCTTGGGAGCGTCGGTCAGGCCGATGTAGTTGCCATAGGACTTGGACATCTTGCGCACGCCGTCGGTGCCCTCGAGCAGCGGCATGGTGAGCGCGATCTGCGGCTCCATGCCCATCTTCTCCATGAGCTCGCGACCGGCGAGCAGGTTGAAGAGCTGGTCGGTGCCGCCCATCTCCACGTCGGCCTTGATCTGAACGGAGTCGAAGGCCTGCATCACGGGGTACAGGAACTCGTGCAGGGCGATCGGCGTCTGGGACTGGTAGCGCTTGGTAAAGTCATCGCGCTCGAGGATGCGGGCGACGGTGAACTTGGAGCACACCTGCAGCAGGCCGGCAAGATCCATCGACAGGATCCAGTCGCCGTTGTGCACGATGGTGGTCTTCTCGGGATCCAGGATCTTCATAGCCTGGCTCACGTAGGTCTCGGCGTTGGCCTCGATCTGCTCCTGCGAAAGCTGCGGACGCGTGGAGTTCTTGCCCGAGGGGTCGCCGATCAGCGCGGTGCCGTTGCCGATGATGAGGGTAACGTTGTGGCCCAGGTCCTGGAACTGACGCATCTTGCGCAGCGGCACGGCGTGGCCCAGGTGCAGGTCGGGGCTGGTGGGGTCGACGCCGAGCTTGATGTTGAGGGGCTCGCCCTTCTCAAGCTTCTTGCGAAGGTCGGCCTCGGGAACGATCTGCGCGGCGCCCGAGGTGATGATACGCATTTGCTCGTCAACAGACAGCATTGGGTATCCTCCTTTTGCTATAGCACCCTCACCGGATACGGCGGTGCTGGAAGTCCATAAACTCTCATATGATAACAAACTGACGCGACGCGGCACCTACGACAGGAAAATCCTCGTCCTGCCGCATGCATCGACGGCGACCGGCAGACGTGTACCGTCACGCTCGACCAGATAGCGTACCTGCCGACGACGCAAGCAGTCGCGGCAACGGACCTGTCCCGTCGCATCGGTGGCGCAGACGCCCTCGGCGGTCAGCAGGCAGTGCTCGCACACCATAAGCTCGGGACGGTCGGCGTCGACCGGACCCAAGACGCCGGGCTCAGCAGCCAGTTCGGCAATACGCTCCGCATCATTGCCGAGCAACTCGGCCGGCAAGTACACCCGCCCCACACCGAGTCCGCGCAGCCAGGCAAGCGTGGCCCGATTCGCGCAGAACACCGGCGCCGCCACGTCAAACGTCACGCCCAGCTCGCGAGCGATCACCACCTGTCCCAGGTTGCGGCAGACGACGCGCCCGGCACGCTGCATCAGTGAGCGAGTCCGGTCAGCGTCACCCGTGCGGCACACCTCGTCAAGCACCACAACGGCGTCGGACAAATCGAGTTCTCCGCGCGGGTCGGCATCCATCAGCTGCCAAGCAAAAACCATGCGAGTGGGAACCGCGCACTCCACCAACTCCGTCGACGCACCGCCATCCACCGCAACGCCCTCAAAGGGCAGCACCTCAACGGCGTGCGCAGCGGGCGCAATCGCATCCGCCTCGGCCCGCATGCGCTCCAACACCGCCGCCGTCTGATCCAACACACCGGCGCTGCGAATCAGGTACACCTCGCAGCCCGTGTCCACCTTACGCTTGCAATGCACGACGACGCGCTTCCCCGCTGCGGCATCCACCGGGCAGGGCACCTGCGGCCAGCGCTTGGGCACATCGGGACGCGCGTCG
>CABUQI010000229.1 GCA_902493545.1 uncultured Collinsella sp.
AGCAAAATACCTGAAAGCACTTTATCGAACGAAAGAAGGTTGCTATGCGCACGATTGGAATGAGCGACTACACCGTTGGCGAGGATTGTTTTACCGAGTTGCCCGCCGCGCTGGCAGAGTACGGAGCGACCAAGGTCGCCATCATCGGCGGCAAGCGAGCCCTGGCTGCGGCGCTGCCGGGCATCGAGGCTGCGCTGGCAGGCACCGACGTCGAGATTCTGGAGACGCGCGTCTACGGCACCAACAGCACGCGCGCCAATATCGCCAAGGTCATAAACTCCCCTGCCTGCCAGGAAGCTGACGTTCTCATCGCCTGTGGCGGCGGCAAGGCACTCGACACCGTCAAGACGGCAGCCATCGAGCTCAAGAAGATCGTCTTCACCGTCCCGACGATCTGTTCCAACTGCTCGGCCGCGACCGCCATTGCCGTCGTGTACAACGACGACGGCTCGCTCGAGGGATATTCGTACCCCAACCGACCTGCGCATATCTTCATCAACCCCAAGATTATCGCCGAAGCTCCGGCGGAGTACTTCTGGGCCGGCGTGGGCGATGCCCTGTCCAAGCAGCCCGAGGTCGAATACGCCACGAGCGCCGGTAATTTGGAGCATACCGCCGGTCTTGGCCTGGCACTCGCCCACACCTGCTCCGAGCCGCTGTTTACTTATGGCGTCCAGGGTCTTGAGGACGTGCGCCGGAATCTGTCGAGCGAGGCCGTCAAGCAGATCGCGCTCGACATCGTGGTCAACACGGGCTATGTCTCGAACCTGACCAACCAAAACGATTACTACTACAACTCGAGCGTGGCGCACGCGTTCTACAATGCGACGTGCAGCATTCCGCGCGAGGGAACCTATCTGCACGGTGAGGTCGTGAGCCTGGGCGTGCTCGTGCTGTTTGCCTATACGGGCGATACCGAGAGCCTTGAACGCTACGCCGCCTTTAACAAGCAGATGGGCCTGCCCGTAACGCTTGAGCAGGTCGGACTTTCCGAGGCCGACATCCCTGCCCTGTGCGAATACGCACACGCCACCAACGAGTGGAAGCAAGGCAACCCGGAGCCCTTCACCGACGAAAAGTTCGCCGCCGCCATCAAGGCCGCCAACGCCTACGGCCACACGCTCTAGGCCTAGCCCAAAACCACCACAAGGGAGCAGTGCCCTTGTGGTGGTTTTTTATTGCTCCAGCATGCTGGGGTCGAACTCGCTAGCTGGTATAACGCGATAGCCGTGACGCAGCAACAGATCAACGAAGACGCCGTTGCCCGCGGTGAGCGTACCGCTAAAGGTACCGTCGTAGATGCGACCCGCGCCGCACGAGGGACTGCGGTCCTGCAAGACGCACGCAGCAATCTCGGACGGGCCGCCCGCCTGCTCGCACATATCGAGCGCACGTTGAGCGCCCAGGCGAAACTCGCGATCGACCGAGGCACCCTCGCAGGTACGGACCTCGCCGTTCACAATCTCGGACGGCCTGCGCGGCGTGGGCAGGCCGCCAAAGACCTCAGGGCACACCAAGAGGACCTCGGTCCCCGTATGCTCGCAGGCCTCGACCAACTCGCGATGATAGTTGTCGAGCCCGTTATACTTGCAGCTCTCGCCCATCAAGCAGGCACTCACCACGATCTTCATTTCCATCCCCCTCAAGCAAAACGCCCCATTTGAGAAAGCTGCTCAAATGGGGCGTCGGCGTTTACTGGCTCGGCCGCGGCTTTACTGCTGCTTGGGCATCAGCGGATTCTCGCGCGTGAGGAGGTTCATGAACTCCTCGCCCGTGATGGTCTCCTTCTTATACAGATAACGAGCCAGCTCGTGGAGCTTAAACTTGTTCTCCTTCAGAATCTGCAAAGCGCGGTCGTGCGCATCCTCGATCAGCTTGGCGACAATCGCGTCCACGCGCTCGGCCGTACCGGGGGCGCAGGTGAGCGACGTGTCCTG
>CABUQI010000230.1 GCA_902493545.1 uncultured Collinsella sp.
GCTGCTGCGCAGCTGCCCGGCGTACCTGGAGATCGCACAGTCGCAGCTTTCCGCCGAGGAGCTGGGACTTACCCAAGAAGAAATTGCAGCCGTTATGGAAGGAGGCGAGCGCTAATGGCAGACGGGACCAAGACTCAGATTCCCAAGCCCAGCCGTCAGCGTGGCCCCATGGGCCGCATGGGCGGCATGGGTCGCGGCGAGAAGGCCAAGGACTTTAAGGGCACTATGAGGCAGCTGCTCGGCTACATTGGCCAGCACAAGATTGCCGTGTTTGCCGCCGTCGCCTTTGCCGTGTGCTCGGTCATCTTTAATATTGTGGGGCCCAAGGTGCTGGGCCAGGTTACGACCAAGCTGTTCGAGGGCCTGGTTGCCAAGGTCAACGGTACCGGCGATGTCGATTTTGGCTGGATCGCCAAAACGCTCGGCTTTTTGCTCTGCCTGTACCTGGCGAGCTCTGCCTGCAGCCTGATCCAGGGCTGGCTCATGACCGGCGTGACACAGAAGATCTGCTACCGCATGCGCAAGGAGATTGCCGCCAAGATCGCCGTCGTACCGATGAGCTACTTTAACGGCCACAGCAAGGGCGACGTGCTCAGCCGTATCACCAACGATGTCGATACACTCGGCCAATCGCTCAACCAGAGCGTGACGCAGCTCATTACCTCCGTGACGCAGATCATCGGCGTGCTCGTCATGATGCTGTCGATCAGCCTGCCGCTCACGGGTGTCACCGTGCTCACGCTGCCGGCCGCCGCAATTATCCTCATGGTGATGGTCCACTTCTCGCAGCCGTACTTCCGCGAGCAACAGCAGGTCCTGGGCGCCGTCAACGGCATTATCGAGGAGGATTTTGCCGGCCAGAACGTTATTCAGGTGTTCGACCGCGCCGAAGCCTCGATCGAGGAGTTCGACCGCCAAAACGACCGCCTCTTTATTAGTGGCTGGCGCTCACAGTTCCTGTCGGGCCTGATGATGCCGCTTATGAGCCTGGTGGGCAACATGGGCTACGTGGGCGTCGTCGTGGTGGGCGCGCAACTTGCGCTGACCGGTAATGCCACGCCCGGCGACATCCAGAGCTTTATCCAGTACGTTCGCAACTTTACGCAACCCGTGCAGCAGCTGGGCAACGTGAGCAACACGATGCAGTCGATGGCCGCCGCCACCGAGCGCGTCTTTGAGTTCCTGGCCGCGCCCGAGGAGGAGCAGAAAGCCGACGCGCAGATTCCCGAAAAGCGCCCCGGCCATGTGGAGTTTGATCACGTCAAGTTTGGCTATACGCCCGACAAGACCATCATCCACGACTTTAGCTGCGAGGCGCAACCCGGCCAGACCATCGCCATCGTCGGCCCCACCGGCGCCGGCAAAACCACGCTCATCAAGCTGCTGCAGCGCTTCTACGATGTGGACGGCGGCTCGCTGCGCGTCGAGGGTATCGACGTGCGCGACTGGGACCGCGCGGCACTGCGCGGCGAGTTTGCCATGGTGTTGCAGGATACGTGGCTGTTCAACGGCACCATTCGCGAGAACATTCGCTACGGACGTCCCGATGCGAGCGATGCCGAGGTCGAAGCCGCTGCACGCGCCGCACGCTGCGACCACTTTATCCATACGCTCGCCGGCGGTTACGACTTTATGATCAACGAAGAGGGCACCAACCTCTCGCAGGGTCAGCGCCAGCTCGTGACCATCGCCCGCGCCATTCTGGCCGACCGTCCGGCGCTGATTTTGGACGAGGCGACCTCCAACGTCGACACCCGTACCGAGGAGCTTATTCAGCGCGCCATGGATGCGCTGATGCAGGGCCGTACCAGCTTTGTCATCGCGCACCGCCTGTCCACGATCCGCAACGCCGACGTGATTCTGGTAATCCGCGACGGTGACATCGTCGAGAAGGGCACGCACGACGAGCTGCTCGCCCAGGGCGGCTTCTACG
>CABUQI010000231.1 GCA_902493545.1 uncultured Collinsella sp.
ATCATCGAGATTACGTATCGATTCAGCTACGGCTGGCGGCGCATCCACAACCCCGATTCGGGCGAGGACGTGGCTGACGACCTGACGACCACAGAGTTCACCATGGCCATGCTCGCCTGCCGCGGATGGACCAACGCCGAAATCGCTCGTCATATGGGAGTATCGCCGGGCACTGTCAAAAACCGCCTATCCAGTGTGTATGCAAAGCTTGGCATCGGCACGCGCACCGAACTGGTCGCGCATATGTTGCGTTAGCGACCGGGCTGCCTAGCGCAGCATGCGCGCTCCGGAGCCCCGGCGCTTCGCTCGCTCAAATTGGACATTTTGGCCCTCGGACGGCACTACCGTGGCAGGATGCCTTCTCGCAAAATTGGATTATTTCCACCGATACCTGCGGGATGGGAGCCAAAGATGCTTGATCGCCGTTCGTTACTTGTTGCCGGAGCGTCCTCGCTGGCGAGCATTATGTTGCCGCGCGTGCCGGGAAGCGCAAACGCCTTCATATTGCCGATCGCGCCCACCGAAGCCTATGCCGACGAAAAAGACCCCTTCAGGGTGCTCGTTCTCTCGCGCACCATGTTTGGTGTGGTCGTGGTCGACGTCGCCAACAAGAATACGCCCATCACGGGTGCCCAGGTCACGCTCACATCGCGCTATGCCGCAGGCAAGCAGCTCACCGCCACTACCGATGAAGAAGGCACGGCCATCTTTGAGGTCGCGCCGCTTTCGGAAGGCTACGTGGACGAGGCAACGCTTCTCGACGCGTACGACTTTAACGGCGGCATCTCCATTAGCATGGCGGGCTACCGCGATGTCGAGATTCCCCTTGCGCGTATCCAGGGCGGCACCGCCATAACCGCGCCCACGCGTCCGCTTTCCGACGGCGAGCCGTACTTCCGCCAGCTCACATTCGACGAATGGGACATCCAGTACGCTGAAGCCACGTTCATGGCATTGCCGAAGGACGACACGGCAAACGGGCAGCCCGATACGCACTCCTTTACCGTGCAGGCACATCTGCCACAGGGTGGACAGGCAACGCTGTGCATCAACAAGGTATTGCCCGCCACGGGCAGCTCAGCCGAAACCGTCACACAGATCGGCCAGATCAAGGCCAGTGCATCGGGTGCGAATAATCTGGCAACGTTCACACTCGAAGACAAGCTCCTCGATGCGGCATCGGGCCTTCTGGAAGAAGGGTGCAAGCTGCGCTTTGTCCTCGACTATCAGGGCAAAACCTACACGCTCTCCTCCCCCATGGCCGTTGTCACCGCGCCGGCCGCAAAGGCGGAATCAGGCTCGACCACCATCATTCCCACCACCATGGACCAGGAGATCACTCCGTTTGATTTCCCCGCATCGTTTCCCGGCATCGGTGGTAATAAGTTCACGTGTTGGATGCCCACATTTCCAATCCTCTTCGATTTCTCGTTTGCTGGATACGTGCTGTTTGGCGGAGGATACAAACCAGCCAGCTATATGAACGATTCGGGCAACCCTGATCCGGAATACTGGAAGAAATCGCCGCGCGAGTCGGGCGCCAAGCAGGCAAACCGCTACCTCGACGAGATGGAGGGGAAGTGGAATCAGTACAAGAGGATGAGTGCCGGTTCGGGCACCGATCCAAGAAACACCAAGCTCCTTCGCCACCATTGCACGCCGCTGTTCACGATGGATATCGCCACACAGCTGTACGGCTCGCTCGCCTACGATTGGGTGGGCAAAACCTGGGGTAACAACAACGACCCCGCATACGGCAATATTAAGGCCCTCTTCCAGGTAAGAACCGACCTCAATTGGACCGAGCAGTTTACCCTAGGACCGGTGCCCTTTTTCCTAAACGTCAACCCCTGGGTGCTGGCGAAGCTGGCGCTCGCCGTGGGTGCCCACACGCACGGCAGCGGCGCGGCGTTTTTTAAAA
>CABUQI010000232.1 GCA_902493545.1 uncultured Collinsella sp.
GGCATCGTCATCGTCACGAGCCCGCAGGATCTGGTCTCGATGATCGTCGCCAAGGCGGTCAACATGGCCGAGAAGATGAACGTCCCCATTCTGGGCATCGTCGAAAACATGAGCTATATTGAGTGCCCCGACTGCGGCAAGAAGATCGAGGTCTTTGGCAAGAGCAAGCTCCCCGAGGTCGCAGAGCGCTATAACCTCGACATCTTGGGCACGCTTCCCATCAATCCGTCACTCGCCGAGGCCTGCGATAAGGGCGAGGTCGAGACCGCGCTGCCCGATGGCATGTTGCCCAAGGCAGTCTCTGCCGTCGAGGCCATTACCCCGCACGAGACCGACGAGGCCTAAGTGAACACGAGCGCCTTCTATGACGTCCTGGTAATCGGCGGCGGGGCTTCAGGCCTCGCCGCCGCCATTACGGCCGCACGCGCTGGCAAAAGCGTCTGCATCGTTGAGCGCGATGTCGCCTGCGGCCTTAAGCTCCTTGCGACCGGCAACGGCCGCTGCAACCTCTCCAACGAATCGATTGATCCACAGCGGTATAACCACCCCGCATTCGTTGAATCCGTTATGGGCCCCCGGCCCGAACAAGAGCTTATGGGTTTCTTCTCCTCGCTGGGCATCATGACAACCTCCGAGGAAGGCCGGCTGTACCCGCGCTCGCTTCGCGCCGAATCGGTGCGCGACGCGCTTCTCAACGTTTGCGACCGCCTAGGTATCACCTTAATCTGCGGAGCCAACGTTGCCTCGGTGCACAAAGCTTCCGAAGGCTGGGCACTCCAAATAGACCGTCCAGCGCAGGCGCTCAAGGCAAAAAAGCACGACGACCGAAAATCGGAGCTCCGCTCGCTTCGGAAAGCGCTCGCCGATGTCCCTCGCAAGAACGAGGCCCTGCAGGCACATGCCGTAATTATCGCCACGGGTGGCAACCCCACCGGTATCGCCGATACGTTTAGCCTCCCCCTCACTTCGCTGCGCCCCATCCTCTGCCCCGTATCGGCAACGGTCGTTGGCGATCGGGCGGCACTCAAGACGTTGGATGGTCTGCGCGTCCGCGCCCGCTTGACGCTCGCCCGTAACCATAGTGAGCTTTGGCACGAAGACGGTGAAGTCCTGTTTCGAGCCTTCGGCATCTCGGGCGTCGCTGTCTTCAACCTCTCTCGTCGTATCCAGTACGGCGATACGATCCTGCTCGACGTTTTCCCCGACCTCTCCAAAGACGAGTTGCTCGATATGCTTAACCGGCGCGTTGAGCTGCTCGGCGGCTTTTCGCCCCGCGATCCCCGTTGGCTCGACGGCATGCTCGCCCCGCAACTCTCCCGCGTCGTCTGCACAGCGTTCGAGCAGTGCCATCCAGGCTCCAACGATGTCATCCACCTGGTCTCGATCCTCAAGCACTTTAAGCTGTTCGTCGAGGGAACAAGCGAGGAGCGCTCGGCGCAGGTCACGCGTGGTGGCGTATCTGTCGAGAGCATCTCAACACCCAGTCTACGCGCGCGCAGCGCTGTCGACGCCCCGCTTTACGTCTGCGGCGAAGCGCTCGACATCGACGCCGATTGCGGAGGCTTTAACCTTGCGTGGGCCTGGCTCTCGGGCATTCGCGCTGCAAGCAGCCTGTAGCCGCGCAGTCTATAATCAAAAACGCATTCGGGCCGTCTGGGATACCGGACGGCCTCTTTCTTGCCTCTAAGGAGACCTCGATGATCGAAATCACCCAAGTCAACGCGTCGCTCGATGAAGCCGGCGATGAAAATGCCTGCCTCATTGTTGGCAAGCGAGTCGCCAAGCGCGTCCTACGTTGCAAGGACTCCGAGATCAAGTCCATCGAGCTCCACCGCAAGTCAATCGACGCTCGCAAAAAACGAGACGTCCATTTTATCCTGAGCTTTCGTGTTGAGCTGACTAG
>CABUQI010000233.1 GCA_902493545.1 uncultured Collinsella sp.
GGGCGTGTCTGATCGGCGGCGTGCTCGGCAACATCATCGGATTTGTGGGCCTGCCGCTGTTCCTGTTTACGGTGTTCGACGACATGTACTCGCTGCCCCAGATGTTGCTTTCGTACGACATCGTGTCCTCGATCGTTTCGGTGGCGCTGTTTGCCGTGGGCGTGGTGGGTGCCACGATTATCGCCTGCCGCCACGAGATGGCCGAGACCCCGGCCTCGCTCATGCGCCCCAAGGCCCCGCGTGCCGGCTCGCGCATCTTGCTCGAGCGCATTGGCTTTATCTGGCGCCGCATGGGCTTTTTGAACAAGGTAGCAGCGCGTAACCTGTTCCGCTACAAAAAGCGCGCCTTTATGACCATCTTTGGCATCGCGGGCTGCACAGCGCTTGTAATTTGCGGCATGGGCATTCGTGATACGTCGGTCGCGCTGTCGCCCAAGCAGTACGGCCACGTCACGCGCTACGATCTGCTGGCGGTCGCCAATCCCGACGATTTTTCGCAGACGTGCGCGGCATTGGATGGGCACAGCGCGGCCAATGATTCCAACGTGACCGTGACTTCGACGCTGCCGATTATGACCGACAACGTCACCTTTACATTTGGCGGCAAGAGCGAGACCGTGCAGCTCATCGTGATTCCCGACGACCGCACGGGTGACTTGGGCGATTACGTGCGCCTGGAGGATGAGTCCAAAGAACCGCTGTCTTTGCGTGACGGAGACGTGTATCTGAGCAAAAGTTCACAGCTGGTGCTGGGGATTCAGCCGGGCGATACGGCTCACGTCCAGGATTCGTCGCTCAACGTCGCCAAGGTCAAAGTCAGCGACATTTCGCTTAACTATCTGGGCAACACGCTTTACATGACGCAGGGCACCTATGAGCGCACGTTCGGCCGAAGCGCGCGTCTTAACGGCATCTTTGCACTGCTCAAGGGTTCGTCGGCCGACCAGATTGCGTTTAGCAAGAATCTTAAGAGTGACGGTTGGCTTACGATTTCGAGTACGGCCGAGCATTGGGAAAACTATGAGGCGAACTTTACGATTATCAATTCGGTCGTGGTGCTCGTGACCTTTATGGCGGCGTGCCTGTCGTTTGTGGTGGTGTTTACGCTGTCCAACACGAATATCTCCGAGCGCGAACGCGAGCTGGCGACCATCAAGGTGCTGGGCTTCCGTCGCGGCGAGGTGCACCATTACGTCAACAAGGAGACGTTGATTCTCACGGCGATCGGCACTGCGCTGGGCGTGCCGCTGGGCGGCTTGCTGGCCGAGAGTTTTACGTACATTCTGCAGATGCCGTCGCTCTACTTTGACGTTGAGGTCGAGCCGCTGAGTTATGTGCTCGCCGTAGTGCTTTCCTTTGTCTTTACGTTTATCGTCAACCTCGTCACCAACCGAACGCTCAACAAAATCGACATGGTCGGCGCCCTCAAGAGCGCCGAGTAACCTGTTCTCGGATTCGAGTTGTAGCGAGCTGCGACGTGCCACAGTCGCTTTATTGCATAAACCGCCCCGCCGAATGCATATTTCGGCGGGGCGGTTGCTATTTGTCCACAGGTACCCCTGGGGGCGGTGTACAAATTCCGGAGTATTCAGCATCCCGGAGCCCGCGGGCGCGCAAAACTGCGCTGAAAGCCCTGATTAAGAGTCCCCAGCGCCTCAAGAGCCGCTCATTTTCCACAGGATGCGGCCCATAGTGCCTGCCTTTTGTCCAAAATCCAGTATGCAGGCATCCTCGGCTGCTGAAAACTCCCAAAAATGCACGCCGCATCCTACCCTAGGCACCCGCAGCAAGAAGACGAATAACCTCGGCCTCCCCAGTTGCCGCAGGAGGCCCAGGGCTTACCTCCCAAATCTTTCCGCAGGACGGAAGGACCCCGCCGCGCGAAGCG
>CABUQI010000234.1 GCA_902493545.1 uncultured Collinsella sp.
CATGGCGCATTCTATACGCCCGATGAGTCGGGCGAGGGCGGCGTGCCGGAAACGGTGGCACCCGAGCAGACACTTGCGGAGCAGTTGGAAGAACTGCCGCATGACGAGCTTGTGCGGATCGTCGAAACCATGGAAGAGGATATGCGTAACGCTTCTGCTGCCATGGACTTTGAGGAGGCGGCGCGCCTGCGCGATGCCGTCGTTCAGATTCGGGCGATGCTCGAGGGTGCGTCTGAGGACGAGACGATCGAGCGCTTACGTTCGCAGGCCCGCAAGGGTTCCACGTTCGCATCGGGCAGAAAACGCCAGGGTGCACGGTTTAAGAAATAGCGAACAGGCCCCGAGTTCCCTGTGGAGCTCGGGGCCTATGTCTTTTGCGCGCTGGAATTCGTGCGTTAGAGGTCTGCGATCAGGGCTTCAGCACAACGGATGCCGTCGGTGGCCGCGCTCATGATGCCGCCGGCATATCCAGCTCCCTCACCACAAGGGTAGAGGCCCGGGGTCGACACGGCATGGCACGTTCGGTCTCGGGTAACAGTGACCGGTGAGCTCGAACGAGTCTCCACGCCGGTAAGAACGGCATCGGGACGGTCGTAGCCTCGTAGCTTTTTTCCGAGTAGGGGAAGTCCCAGGCGGAGCGACTCGACGATATGCTGCGGCAGGGCTTCGTCAATTGCCGTCCAGGTCACACCGAGCGGATAGGTGGGCTTTACCTTTCCGGGCGCCTTGCTGGCGCGTTCTGCGAGGAAATCTCCGACGAGTTGTGCCGGTGCGTTCCAGTTGGAACCGCCCAGGCGATAGGCGGCCGCCTCGCAGGCACGCTGGAGCTCGATGCCGGCGAGCGGGTCATCGTTGGGAAGGTCCTCAGGCGTGACGTTAACGAGCAGGGCGGCATTTGCGTTGCGTCCGTCGCGGGCATTGAGGCTGGCGCCGTTGACGCACAGGTGGCCCTGCTCGGAAGAGGCGGCGACAACCTGCCCGCCGGGGCACATGCAAAACGAGAACACGCTGCGGCCGTTGGGAAGATGGGCAACAAGTTTGTAGGGGGCTGCTCCGAGGGCAGGATGTCCCGCCAAGGCTCCATATTGGGCTCTGTCGATGTCGCGCTGCGGATGCTCGATGCGAACGCCCATGGCAAAGGTCTTTTGTGCGAGGGCCACGTTGTGGTCCTTAAGGAGCTCAAAAATATCGCGAGCAGAATGCCCGCAGGCGAGGATGAGGTGCTTTGTCTCGATTGGCTCGTAAGCGGCGTCTTGGGACGATTGGACATCAATACCGGTGATGGCGCCAGACGCGTCGATGCGAATGTCGACGAGCTTTGTTCGATAACGGACGACACCTCCGAGCTGCTCGATGCGCTGGGATATAGCGGTGACAACCTTGGGAAGGATGTCGGAGCCAATGTGCGGCTTGGCATCCCACAGAATATCGCGGGGCGCACCCGCCTCGACGAAGGTTTCGAGGATAAGGCGATGGGCGGGATTTTTGGTTCCCGTATTGAGCTTGCCGTCCGAAAAAGTCCCCGCGCCGCCCAGGCCAAACTGGATATTGCTCTCGGGGTCGAGGATGCGCTCCTTTAGAAAGAGGTCGATCGCCTGCGAGCGGCGAAATGCCGGATCGCCGCGCTCGATGAGCAAGGGCTTAAGACCTGCTTCGGCGAGCGTAAGCGCAGCGAAAAGGCCGGCGCATCCGGCGCCGACAACGACAGGGCGTTCTTGGGGTGCGTCGGAGACGGGGGAGGGGAATGAAGGCTCATCGTCTTCTATCGCGCGCACGCGCGAGCGGTCACGCTCGGCAACGTTGTCGAGCGCTTCTCGCTCGAGGTGGGGGCTAGTCAGCTCAACACGAAAGCTCAGGATAAAATGGACGTCTCGTTTTTTGCGAG
>CABUQI010000235.1 GCA_902493545.1 uncultured Collinsella sp.
CAACGCCGGCCTTAAGAGCGCGGGCGTCAGCTGGGGCTTCCGCGGCCGCGCAGAGCTGGAGGCCGCCGGCGCCGACTACGTGGTGGACACCCAGGCAGAGCTCGCGGCGCTGGTGCTGGGCGAGTAGCGGAGCCGCCGCTTAACGTAGCTGCGACAATTCTTCCGCACGGAAAGCGCATCCCGTTTTGGAGCTCCGGAATGGGATGCGCTTTCCGCTTGAGCCCCATCGGGGAAACCGCATCCCGTTTCAGAGCAATATTCCGGGTCGCGCTTTCCGCAACCCACCCCATCCGGAAACCGCGACCCATTATTCGCCCAAATACCGGCTCGCATTTTCCCGAGCATTCGATGCAACGCTGGTGCAAGGAGTGTCCCCAACTGCCGGCAGAAAAGGAACGTCCCCAAGTGCCGCCCCAATGACTACCATGGCAATGCCGCAGGTAGAGGACGGACAGCGAGCGACGTCCAGGACGAACAAGTTGGCATGAAAAAGGCGAGGCATAGACCTTCTGGTCATGTCTCGCCTTTTGAATGACAAATTGTCGTCCTGGGCGGCGCGCAGCGTCGAGCAGTTGCGGCGTTTGGTAAAACGCCGCAACTCCCTAGCTCATCATGGCATTCATCATCTCGTTGGTTGCGGAATCGTCAGCAGACCACTCGCCGTCGTCATTGCAGGAGTACTTGAAGGTGACCTTGGTGTCCTTGGTCTTAGCAGCCTTGGTCACATCGACCATAACCTGACCGGCCATCTTGTACAGCTCGTCATCGGAAGGCATCGAATCGAGCGCGGCGACCTTCTCCTGATACTGGGTGGCAAAATCCTCAACGATCTGGTTCATGGACTTGCAGGTAATGGTGACCTCGGCAGTTGCGGTACCCTTGTCCTCGTCGACCGTCACGTCGCCGATCTTGTAGTCAAAGCCCTCGAGATAGCTCTTAGCGTACTCCTTGGGATCGATGCCCAGCTGCTCGAACTCGTCGCCCGAGGCCTCTTCCAGGCCGGCGAGGAAGTCGTCGCCACCGTTCTTGACCTCGTCAAACTGCGTCGTAAGATCCTCGGTGATAAGCTCCTCAACCGAAGGACCTCCGCAGCCGGAAAGCACAACCACGCACGCGACCAGAACAGCCATCAGGGGCGCAAGCAGCAGCTTCTTCTTCATGACATTCCTCCCAACAAGCGGCACCGCGCTTCCTGACGCGGTGCACGTCGTAACAATAAGGCCATACTAGCCGCTAACGAACACCCCCGGCAAAGCAAAGGCGCAGTCGGCTCGATTTATCGTCCGAACGGTTTACCGGTCCGCCCAACGCGCAATAAAACGTTCCGCCGCATTGTAATAAAAAAGGTGGCCGGATAACCCGACCACCCTTGCACATCCTTTGGATGTCGCAGTCTACTTGCGGACGACCTTAACGATGGCGTCACCAGCAGCGACGGCAGACTCGGCCTCGACGGTAAGCTCGACGTCGGCGAACTCAGCGGTGTTGGACACAGCCACGACGACGCAGTCCTTGTAACCGGCAGCAGCGATCTTGGTGCGGTCGATCTTGAGGATGGGCTGGCCGGCCTTCACGACGTCGTCAGCCTTGACGAAGCCCTCGAAGCCGTCGCCGTTCATGTTGACGGTATCGACGCCAACATGCACCAGAACCTCGATGCCGCTATCGGACTGCAGGCCCACGGCGTGACCCATGGTGACGGTCACCTTGCCGTCGCAGGGAGCGTAGACCAGATCGTCCTCGGGCCACACGGCGCAGCCCTTGCCCAGGACCTCGCCGCCAAAGACGGAATCGGGCACGTCGGCCATCTTGATGACCTTGCCCTTGACGGGCGAGCACAGCACGTC
>CABUQI010000236.1 GCA_902493545.1 uncultured Collinsella sp.
CCCGGGAACTCGAGCAGCGCCGCTTCGAGTGAGGACAGCGTCTCGACGTCGAGGTCATTCGTGGGCTCGTCGAGAAGCAGCAGGTTGCCGCCCTGCTTGAGCGTAAGCGCCAAGTTCAGACGGTTGCGCTCGCCACCGGAGAGTACGCCGGCGCGCTTCTGCTGGTCCTGGCCTTTAAAGCCAAAGCTCGCCACATAAGCACGGCTCGGAACCTCGGTCTCACCGACCATCATGTGGTCCAGGCCATCCGAGACGACCTCCCACAGGTTCTTATCGGGGTCGATGCCGGAACGGTTCTGATCGACATAGGAGATCTTGACGGTCTCACCTACCTCGAGCTCGCCCGAAGTCAGCGGCTCCAGACCCACAATCGTCTTGAACAGCGTGGTCTTACCGACGCCGTTGGGGCCGATGACGCCCACGATGCCGTTGCGCGGCAGGGTGAACGAAAGGTCGTCGATAAGCACACGACCGTCGAATTCCTTGTGCAGATGATGAGCCTCAAGCACCTTGTTGCCCAGACGCGGGCCCACAGGGATGCGGATGTCGGTCCAGTCGAGCTTCTGGCTTGCGCGGGCCTCGGCCTCCATCTCCTCATAGCGAGCCAGACGGGCCTTGTTCTTGGCCTGGCGGGCCTTGGGCGAGCTGCGCACCCACTCGAGCTCGGCCTCCATGCGCTTGGCGAGCTTGGCGTCGCGGTTGCCCTGCGCCTCGATACGGGCGGCTTTGGTCTCCAGATACGTGGAGTAGTTGCCCTTGTAGGGATAAAGGTGACCGCGGTCGACCTCGCAGATCCACTCGGCAACGTTATCCAGGAAGTAGCGGTCGTGTGTGACGGCAAGCACCGCGCCTTGGTAGTTGTGCAGGAAATGCTCGAGCCACAGGATCGACTCGGCGTCCAGGTGGTTCGTGGGCTCGTCGAGCAGTAGCAGGTCGGGAGCCTCGAGCAGAAGCTTGCACAGGGCCACGCGGCGGCGCTCGCCGCCGGAAAGCACGTTGACCGGCATGTCAGAATCGGGCAGCTGCAAGGCGTCCATGGCCTGGCCGAGCTTGGAATCGATATCCCAGCCGTCGGCGGCGTCGATCTCGTCCTGGAGCTTGCCCATCTCGGCCATGAGTGCGTCCATGTCGCAATCCGGGTCGCACATCTCCTCGCCGATCTTGTTGAAGCGATCGACCTTGGCGATCATATCGCCAAACGCCATGCGCACGTTCTCGATGACGGTCTTGTCGTCATCGAGCGGCGGCTCCTGCTGCAGGATGCCCACGGTGTAGCCGGGGGTGAGCCTGGCATCGCCGTTGGAGACTTCCTCGATGCCGGCCATGATCTTGAGCAGGGTCGACTTGCCCATACCGTTGGGGCCCACGACGCCGATCTTGGCACCGGGGTAGAAGCTCAGGGTCACGTCGTCAAGGATCACCTTGTCGCCATGGGCCTTGCGAGCCTGATACATCTGGTAGATAAACTCTGCCATTTGCCTGTTCTATCCTTTCTACCTGCTGTTTCCCTATTCTTGATTCGCTTTAGTGGAAACGAAATGAGGGAACCAGCTCTGAAACGTAACGAAAAAGGGGCATGGTTGCCCACACCCCCTAATACTACCTGGGAAAAGTCCCCCGGAACATACCATGAACTGCGTACGCTAGTTTTCCGCAACCTTAACGAGCGGCTCACTGCGATTTGCGCCACAACAGATACGAGTAGACGTAAACGGGTCCAACCGAACCAAACGCCAGAGCCGCAATCACCGCGGCGACGACTTCACTCGAAAGCACGCTACCTGCCACGCCCATCACAATCAGGCCAATACCCAGCACCATAAAGCAGGCGCCGCCAAAAC
>CABUQI010000237.1 GCA_902493545.1 uncultured Collinsella sp.
GCATGGGCGGCCGTTGGGACGCTACGAGTGCGACCGATCCCGTCGCCGTTGCCATTACGGGCATCGGCCTCGACCACACGCGCATCCTGGGCGACACGCTCAAGGCCATTGCGGGGGAGAAGGCTGCGGTCATCAAGCCCGGACGTCTGGTTGTGCTGGGCGAGGGCACGCATGAGCCGAGCGTTCAGCGCGTGATGGATACCCGTTGCCGTGAGTGCGGTGTGGTGCCGCTGGTGGTGAGCCACTCCACGACCAAGATGCCGGCACACGTGGGCGATACGGTGGAGTTTAGCTGCACCACGCTGCGCGCGATCTATACGTCGAGTATGGTCAAGCCGGCGTATCAGCCGCAGAATGCCGCGTGCGCGATTATGCTCTGTGAGGGCTATCTGGGCCGCGAGCTCGACCACGATACGCTTGATGCATCGCTTATGGGCTGTCCCACGCCGGGCCGCTTTGATGTGCTGGGAACCGATCCGCTCAAACTGATTGACGCCTGCCATAACCCCCAGAGCTGCGAGAACTTTGTGAGCGCGCTGGACGAGATCGATCCGTGTGTAGAGAATCGCCCCACGCTGCTGTGCGCCGCGCTGGCAGACAAGGACGCGGCGGGCATCGTCGACGTGCTTGTTCCGGCTTTCCCACGCGTGGCCGTGACGCAGACCGATTCCGACCGCGCCCTGCCGGCGGAGGAGCTCGCTGTCCTGGTGGACGCCGATAAGCTCGCGGGCGTGTACCCCAGCGTATCCGAGGCCCTCGCAGCCTTCGATGCCGCGGCCGAGCCTTTCGTAGCAGCAGGCACCATCACCCTAGCCGGCGAAGTTGCCGGTCTGCTTCGCTAACCCATCCCCTCAGCAGTTGCGGTGAAATACGGACTGTTTTACAAGCCAGGAGCCCCAAACAGTCCGCATATCACCGCAACTCAAAAGCAGTCAATTTGGGACGGGGCTTTTTTAGCTGCCCTGTACCCCGAGTTGACTCGCTTGTCACGAAATGGGCCTATTTACTACGTTTGACCGGTAACCCTTGACCATAGCGAGAATCGCGAAATTAAAACCGCAGGTAGAAGGCTTGCCAGTTTTCGAAAACGCGGGTGTGGTCGACCCGTGTGGGTCAAACGTAGTAGATAACCCTTTTTCGTGGCGCATCTCTAGACTGTCAAATTGGTCGACTTGGCCCCATGGTAGTTGCGGTGAAATAGTCCCTGGATTATGCCTCTGTGGGCCAATCTGGGAACTATTCCACCGCAACTTATTGAGGGGCTATTGGGTAAAGGCTAGTCTAGGCGGACTGGATCGTGGGGGTAGGCGTTGAGAATCTCTACGCCGTTCTCGGTCACCAGGGCCAGGTCCTCGATGCGGACGCCGGTGCGGCCGGGGAGGTAGATGCCCGGCTCGATAGAGAACGTCATGCCAGGCTCTACGACCTGCTCGTTGACGAGCGAGACGTCTTCCGGCTCGTGGTCCTGCAAGCCGATCGAGTGTCCCAGGCGATGCGTAAAGTACCGCCCATAGCCCGCGTCTTCAATCACATCGCGCGCGGCGCGGTCCAGGTCGCACATGCGCACACCCGGTGCGATGAGTGCCTCGGCGGCCTCGTTGGCACGGCGCACGATGTCGTAGATGCGCGCCGTCTCCTCGTCCGGCTCGCCCCAAAAGAACGTGCGCGTCATGTCCGAGCAGTAGTTGCGACGACGCCCGCCAATGTCGAACAGCACCACGTCGCCGCGCTTGAGCACGGTGTCGTCGGGCTCGTGGTGCGGGTCGCCGGCGTTAGCACCAAAGCTCACGATGGGCGGAAAGCTAAAGCCCTCGCAGCCGTGCTTGCGATACA
>CABUQI010000238.1 GCA_902493545.1 uncultured Collinsella sp.
GCACGCGGGCCAGGCGCAGCTTAATGCTGTCGATGGTCTTGGGCGCGGGGAACACGTCCACATAGCCGGGAGCAACCTCGCCGCCGGCGATCTCCTCGATCAGCGCGCAGGTAACGTTGGCGACATCCACGCAGCCGGTCTCGTCGACCTGGCGCTCAAAGCGAATGGAGGCGTCGGAGATCAGCGACAGATCGCGGCTGGTGTGCGAGGTGCGACCGGCGTTGAAGCAGGCGCTCTCGACCATCACGTCGACGGTGTCGTCCTCGATCTCGGAATCCATGCCGCCCATTACGCCGGCCAGCGCCACGGGACGCTCGCCGTCGGTGATGAGGCCCATGCCGGCGTCGAGCGTGCGCTCCTCGCCGTCGAGGGTCGTAAACTTCTCGTCCTGTTGGGCGGCGCGAACCACCACGCGACGATGGCCATCGCGCTCGGCAAAGGTGTCCAGGTCAAAGGCGTGCAGCGGCTGACCGGTGAGCATCATCACATAGTTGGTGATGTCGACGATGTTGTTGTGCGGGCGCACGCCCAGGGCGTTGAGGCGCTTGACCATCCAGTCTGGCGACGGGCCGACCTTGACGTTGCGCACGATGCGGGCAACGTAGCGGTCGCACAGGCCCTCGTCAGCGATCTCGACGGAAAGCTCGTCGTCGGTCGCGCGGCCGGCCTCGGCCTTAATGGCGGGCAGCTCAACGTGGAAATCGCGGTCGAAGATGGCGCCGGTCTCGCGGGCCATGCCGATCATGGACAGGCAGTCGGGGCGGTTGGGCGTAATCTCGCAGTCGAGCACGGTATCACTCGAGCCCACGTACTCGGCAAACGGCATGCCGCAGGGCGTATCCTCGGGCAGGATCATGATGCCGGAGTGGTCGCCGCCCAAGCCGAGCTCGCGCGCGGAGCAGTTCATGCCCATGGACACGACGCCGCGAAGCTTGCTCTTCTTGATCTTGACGTCGCCGGGAAGCACGGCGCCAATCATGGCCGTGACGATGTGGTCGCCGGCCTCGAAGTTCTGCGCGCCGCAGACGATCTGCAGCGGAGCGGGGTTGCCGTCGGCGTCGAGGTTCTTGTCACCCACGTCGACCGAGCACACATACATGTGGTCGCTATCGGGGTGCGGGGTCTTGGTGAGCACCTTGGCGGTCACCACGTGGTCGAAGGACTCGCCCACGGTGTCGATCGCCTCGACCTCGGTGCCGGTACGGATATATTCGTCCGAAAGGGTCTTGGGATCCTCCGGAATATCGATCATGGTCTTGAGCCAGTCGTAAGAAACGCGCATGTAGCTCTCCTAGTTCTTAATCTCCGCATAGGGAGGAATATCAAATGAAGACGTTCGCCTTAGGGTTGTCCAGGTGCCCCAGGTTGGCGTGAAAGAGGAGCGACGCGTACTAAAGGTACGCGAGCGACGGTTTGAACGCCAAGATGGGGTGCCTGGGCAAGCCTAAAATTGGTTCAGGAAGCGCATATCACCTGTCATGAGCGTTCGCAGGTCGGGCAGGTCGTAGCGCAGTGCCGCGACGCGCTCGGCGCCAATACCAAAGGCGAAGCCGGTGTACTTCTCGGGGTCGATGCCACAGTTGATCAGGACGTTGGGGTCGACCATGCCGCAGCCCAGAATCTCGATCCAGCCGCTGTGCTTGCAGAAGTTGCAGCCCTTGCCGCCGCACACGTGGCAGCTCACGTCCACCTCGCAGGAAGGCTCGGTGAAGGGGAAGAAGTGCGGGCGATAGCGCGTCTTGCGATCCTCACCAAACATGCACTTAACAAAGTAGTCGAGCGTGCCCTTAAGATCGCCAAAGGTGATACCCTCGTCGACGACCAGGCCCTC
>CABUQI010000239.1 GCA_902493545.1 uncultured Collinsella sp.
TCGACACCGCCGAGTTCGCGATCCCCGGCCTTGACGACGAGTTCCGCGTCATCGTCTCCCCGTGGATTCTGACGGTGCTCGTGACCGACCGCCTGGCTCGCTACTACGAGACGGTCACCAAGCACAACCTCAAGTATCGTCGCTACTATCACCAGTTCGACTACTAAAGAAAACGGGTGCGGGAACGTGCCGGGCTATTGAGAGGAACACAGAATGAGACAGTACATCATCGCCAGCCATGCGCACTTCGCTACCGGCATCAAGGAGAGCGTCGAGCTGCTCTCGGGCGCTCGCGACAACGTCCACGATCTTTCGATGTTCGTCGATGGCCGCATGGACGTGGCCGAGGAGGCCCAAAAACTGCTGGCAGGCATGTCTGCCGACGATGATGTCGTTGTCTGCACCGACCTCTTTGGCGGCAGCGTCAACAACGAGTTCACCAAGATCGTCCAGACGCGTCCCCGCACGTACCTCGTTACCAACATGAACCTTCCTCTCCTCATCCAGTTGCTGTTCTCTGACGAGTCGGCGCCGGTTGAGGAGACGATTCGCGCCATCGTCGCTGCGGACGATACGCGCGTGAAGTTTGTCAACGATCTTTTGGTCGATGACGACGAGGAAGAAGAGTTCTAATCCGCAGCACCTACTGACACGCCGTAAGACGGCACAAGACCTTTGGGGGGTCACATTATGATTCAGCTACTTCGCGTTGACCATCGCCTGCTTCATGGCCAGGTTGCGGTTTCTTGGGTCCAGGGCCTTGGCTCCAACTGCATTTTCTGCGTGGGCGATAAGGTCGCCAACGACCCGGTGTGGAAGACGACGCTCAAGATGGGCAAGCCTGCCGGCTGCAAGCTCGTCATCAAGGATATGGCGAATGCCATCGAGGCCATTAACTCGGGTGTGACTGAAAAATACAAGATGATTATCTGTGTCGCCACCATCGCTGAGGCAAAGCAGCTTGTTGAAGGCTGCCCGCAGATCAAGTCGGTCAACCTGGGCAACACCAAGCCCAAGGACGAGAAGCGCCCCGATGCTCGTCAGGTCTCTCGTCAGATCTTCCTGACTGCAGCCGAGGAGGCCGATGTGCGTGAGATGCTGAACAACGGCGTCGAGGTCGAGATCCGTCCTCTGGCCGATGACCCCAAGGTTGACTGCGCAAGCGTGCTCTAGGCGTTCAATTTCGAAGAGTCTGAGCTCTTCGTAGTGTCCTATTAGGAAAGGGGGATATATGCTTACCCAAGCAATCCTCATCGGACTTATCGCCGCATTTGGTAAGTTCGACTTCCAGCTCGGTACGCTCTACGCGTTCCGCCCCATCGTCCTGTGCCCGCTCGTGGGCCTGGTGCTGGGGGACCTGCAGTCCGGCCTCGCAATCGGCGCCAGCCTGGAGCTGCTGTTCATGGGCTCGATCTCCATCGGCGCCTACGTGCCGCCTGATGAGACGATCGGCGGCGTGCTCGCCTGCGCCTTCGCTATCCAGTTGGGCCAGAGCACCGAGGCAGCCATCGCGCTCGCTATGCCCATCGCCACGCTGTGCCTTGCCATCAAGAACATCCTCAACGCCGCCCTGCCGATTCTGGTTGACCGCGCTGATGTTTTCTCCGGCCAGGGCAACCTTAAGGGTGTCTATGCGATGCACTTCCTGATCGGTTTGACCGGTATCATCATGGCGTTCCTGCTGTGCTCGCTGTCGTTCTATCTGGGTGCTGACGCCATCCAGGGCATGCTCGACTTCATCCCGCCCTTTGTCCTTGCTGGCTTTGGCGTTGCCGCCAACATCCTGCCGGCCATGGGCTTCGCCATGCTCGGCCGCCTGG
>CABUQI010000240.1 GCA_902493545.1 uncultured Collinsella sp.
ACTTTACCGCAAAAGTTGCCCATGTCTTACTACTTTGCCTAAAAGTTAGCCGTGTTTCACAAAACGTGCGGGACGAAAACAAAATGGGGACGCCCCGCAAGGAGTGTCCCCCAGCTGCCGGCAGAAAAGGAGCATCCCTAAGTGCCGAGCCGCAGTTATAACAGTCCAAAGTGCTTCGCGGCGTTGCAGATGCCGTCGTCGTCCACGGTGGTCGTTACGTAGGTCGCCGCGGCCTTCACGGTATCCTGCGCGTTGCCCATGGCCACACTTGTGCCCACGGCCGAGAACATCGACAGGTCGTTCTCGCCGTCGCCAAAGGCAATCGCTTCACTCGCGTCGATGCCCAGGCGCTCCAGCGTCGCCGCCACACCCAGGTCCTTGCCGCCGTTAGCGGGAATAATGTCGCAGAACAGGTCGCACCAGCGCGTGGTGAGTGAATGCGACACGGCATCGGTCACGATATGTTCGTCGGCCGGGTCAACAAAGGCGCAGAACTGGTAGACCGGTGCGTCAAAGGCGTGCTCAAACGGCTCCTCGTGGTAGACGATTCCCGCGTTGCTGCCAGCCGTCACCACGCGCTCGGACAGGCGGTTCACAAACGAGTTCTCGCCCTGCATGCACAGCGAGTCGTAGCGCCCCTGCGCCACCTGGTCCACAATCACCGCGACGTCGTCCGAATCGATCGGGCAGCTGCGGTAAACCCCCTCGGCATCAAAGCAGTGCTGGCCCGAAAGCGTAATGTACGCATCCCAGCCCAGGTCGAACAGCCAGTCCGGCATCTGGTAGGTCGGACGGCCCGTGGCGATCACGCACGCAATCCCCTGCTCGTGAAAGCTGTCGAGCACCTGCTGCGCCGACGCCGGAATCCGGTGGGTCTTAAAGCTCAGCAGCGTGCCGTCGATATCGAAAAACGCGGCTTTGATCATTCTCGCCTACTCCTCGCCCTCGAGCTTTTCGCTCGCCTCGAGCCACGCCATCTCCAGCTCGTCCATGGCAGCGTGAGCCTCGTCGATCTTTGCCTGCTGCTCGCCGAGCGCCGTGTAGTTGGTGGGATCGACTTGGGCCATTGCTGCCTCGGCCTCCTCAACGCGGGTGCGCTGCGTCTCCATCTTGCGCTCGAGCGAACTCACCTCGCGGCGGAGCTTCTGGCGCTCGGCGTTGGACAGGCCGTTGGGCTGACCGCTCGACTTGGGCTTTTCGGCCACAGCTGCCGCGGCACCGGTGTCAAACGTGCCGGTCTTGGCGCTCGGCGCGCCCACGGGCTCGCCCTCGGCGGTAGCGTTGCACAGGCGAAGGTACTGGTCCACGCCACCGGGCATATGCGTCAGGTGGCCGTCGAGCAGCGCCCACTGCTGGTCGGTCACGCGCTCCATCAAGAAGCGGTCGTGCGTCACCAGGATCAGCGTGCCGGGCCAACCGTCGAGCAGATCCTCGACAATCGCCAGCATGTCGGTATCCAGGTCGTTGCCGGGCTCGTCCAGGATGAGCACGTTGGGCTCGTCCAGGATTGTCAGTAGCAGCGACAGGCGACGGCGCTGGCCGCCCGAAAGATCGCCGATGCGGCTCCAGAGCTGCTGCGTCGTAAAGCCCAGACGCTCGCAGAGCTTCTCGGGCGAAGTCTCCTTGCCGTCGATGACGTAGTACTTCTTATAGTTGCCGAGCACCTCGCGAATCGTGTCGCCCATGAAGGGCTCGAGCTCCTCGAGCTGCTGCGACAGCACGCCAAAGCGCACTGTCTGGCCAATCTTCACGCGGCCGCGCGTGGGTTCAATCTTGCCCTGGATCACG
>CABUQI010000241.1 GCA_902493545.1 uncultured Collinsella sp.
TGTCCCGAAATCGCAATGGAGGACGCACCCTCGATGAGCTCGAGGATGCGTCGCTGAATATCTGCAGACTCGCACGATGCGAGGTCGGCGGAATTACTCATCTAAAGCTGCCTCCTGGGCGGCATCCGCTATTGGATAGCCGTCCTCGTCCTTTTCGATCGCAAGCGTGGCGGGAACGTTTTCCAGCGCACGCGTGATGCGCTCGGCCTCATCGGTCGAGCGATCGATGCGAAAATCGAGCTCGGGCGTGACGCGCCAATCGAGCGAGCGGGCCAACAGGCTACGGATGCGGCCCTTGGCGCTGGCGAGCGCCTCCATGACCTCGTCGTAGCGGCTCGCGTCGCACGACACGTACACGCGCGCGAACGAACGGTCCACCGCGACCTCGACCGCGGTCAGGGTGACCAGGTCGAGACGCGGATCGGAAACCTCAAAGAGCAGGATATAACCGAGCTTCTCGCGAAGCTGCTCGCCCAGACGGCGGGTTGCCTGCGTTTGCTTCATAGCGCTACCCCCTACTCGGTACGGGCAACCTGGTCGATGCGGTAGCCCTCAATGGTGTCGCCAGGCTTGATGTCCTGGAAGTTCTCCAGGCCAATACCGCCCTCGGAGCCGCTCTTGAGGCTCTTGGCCTCGTCCTTGTAGTGGCGCATCGAGGCGATCTTGCCGTTGAAAACCACGATACCGTCGCGCACCAGGCGTACGGAATCGGTCGCGGCGATCTCGCCCTCTTCGACGCGGACACCGGCGGCGATACCGACCTTGGGCACCTTGAAGGTGTCCAGAACGGTCGCGGAACCCGTGGAGACCTCGACCTCGGTGGGCTTGAGCATACCGATGCGGGCAGCGTCGAGGTCCTCGAGGCACTTGTAGATGACGTCGTAGCAACGGATCTCGACGCCCTCGCGCTCGGCGGCGGAGCGGGCCTTGCCGTCGGGACGGACGCCAAAGCCGATGATGATGGCGTTGGAAGCGTCGGCCAGGACGACGTCGGTCTCGTTGATGGCACCAACGGCGGAATGGATCGTGTTGATGCGCACCTCGGACTGATCCATCTTGTCGAGGGAGTCCTGAAGGGCCTCGATGGAGCCCTGGACATCGGCCTTGATGATCAGGTTGAGCTCCTTGACCTCGGCGTCGGCGATGGTCTCGAAGAGGTTCTCGAGCGTCACGTGCTTCACGCGGCTCTGCTCCTCGATACGGGCCTTGAGCGAACGCTCGTCGGCCAGCGCACGCGCCTCGCGCTCGTCCTCGAACACGCGGAACTCATCGCCGGCGTTGGGGACGGACTGCAGGCCCAAGATCTCGACGGCGTCGGAAGGACCGGCCTCGGTGACGGCGTTGCCCTTGGGGTCGAGCATGGCACGGACGCGGCCATAGGTGAGGCCGGCGACCAGCGTGTCGCCCACGCGCAGGGTGCCGCGGGTCACGAGCACGGTAGCGACCGAGCCGCGGCCCTTGTCGAGCTTGGCCTCGAGGACGTTGCCGGAGGCAAAGGTGTCCGGGTTAGCCTTGAGCTCGAGCACATCGGCCTGGAGCAGCACGGTCTCCAGAAGTTCGTCAATACCGATCTTCTGCTTAGCCGAGATGTTGACGAACATGTTCTGTCCGCCCCACTCCTCGGGGATGACGCCGTACTCGGTGAGCTCCTGACGCACACGGTCGGGGTTGGCGCCCGGCTTATCGATCTTGTTGACGGCGACGACGATGGGTACGCCGGCGGCCTTGGCGTGGTTGATCGACTCGACGGTCTGGGGCATGACGCCGTCGTC
>CABUQI010000242.1 GCA_902493545.1 uncultured Collinsella sp.
GAGCTCGACGAGGCCGTCATAGCGGCCGCCGCCGCCGATGGAGCCGACGCCGGCGCCAGGGGCCTCGACCTCAAAGACAGTACGGGTGTAGTAGTCCAGGCCGCGCACCAAGGTGGGATCCTCGACATACTCGATACCGGCGGCATCCAGATAGCGCTTGACCTGCTCGTAGTGCTCGCGGCACTCGTCGCACAGGTTGTCGCCCATCAGCGGGGCGTCGGCCATGATCTCGCGGCAGTGGTCGTTCTTGCAGTCAAAGGCACGCAGCGGGTTGAGCTCGGCGCGCTCGCGGCACTCATCGCACATCTCGTCTGCGTGATCGAGGATGAACTGCTTGACCTGCTCGCGGTAAGCCGGACGGCACTGGGCGTCACCCATCGAGTTGATGAGCAGACGAAGCTTGGAAAGGTCGAAGCCCAGGCGCTTGTAGAACTCCATGAGCATGATGATGCACTCGGCGTCTGCCGCCGGATCGGGAGCGCCGAGCCACTCGATGCCCACCTGGTGGAACTGGCGCAGGCGGCCCTTCTGGGGACGCTCGCCGCGGAACATGGCCTCGGCGTAGTACGCCTTAAACGGCGTGGAGCCCTGGGGCACCAGATTGTTCTCGACGACGGCGCGCACCACGCCGGCCGTGCCCTCGGGGCGAAGTGCCAGGCGCTGCTTGGGCTTGAGTTTGGTGTCGGTGCCCTCGGTAAAGACGCGCTCCAGGTTGGCACCGCTGAACACGCGGAACATTTCCTTGCGCACGACGTCGGTCGACTGGCCGATACCGTGGACAAACACGTCCACCTGCTCGATCGCGGGCGTCTCGATGGGTTTAAAACCAAACGGCTCGAACACGCCGGCCGCAATCTGCTGCATCTTTTGCCAGGCGCGCATCTCGGCGCCGATAAGGTCGCGGGTTCCCTCCGCCTTCTGTGCCTGCATGGGCAAACACCTTTCTTTTGTATCGCGTCATAGGTAACGGTCATTATACGGCACAAACACAAACAGCGGCGGCGCGTCTGACCGAACGAGGGTATGGGGACTCGTTCGGCCAGATGCGCCGCCGCTGTTTGCGATCCGTTTTCCTCCGTCCCCTTCGGATCACGCGACCCCTTGGGGACGGAGGAAAACGGATCATTTCGTAGGCCCGTGGCCGCCTTGGAAACCGAATGATGGTACGAGCATCCATTCGGCTTCCAAGGCGGCCACGGATAGAACGGGGCGAACAGAAAAGAGCGACGGACGTCTACTCCCCCGCCACGCTCGCGCGCAGCTTGGCGGCGATGGGCTCCGAGGCCAGCAGGAATACGAGCATGACCACAGAACACACCAGGCACACGATCCAGGCGCTCGCAAAGGAGCCAGAGACGGCAAAGAGCACGTAGACCTGCCAAAGCTCACCCACAAAGCTCATGCCCGCGAGTACCGCCGAGGTAGCGATAACGGTGAGCGAGCCCAATACGCGGCCACTCACCTTATCGGCAACATGGCCGATAACGAGTGAACCCACGACGCTCACCACGGTGGAGATAGCGTTGGAGATGTTGTACTGGGCAAGCGTAATCCCAAGGTCGCTGACGATCAGCGGCTGGAACAGGCTCATGCAATTGACGAAAATCGTATAGCACGTGGCCATGATCACGAAGCCGGAGGCCACCACGAGCCAGCCGGGGAAGAACTTACGCTGCTGGGACATACTGCTCCTTTTTAAACAAACGAGTAGCAAGATTGGGTGCTACCGGTGGTCGGCGATGTAGCCCAAAGCGAC
>CABUQI010000243.1 GCA_902493545.1 uncultured Collinsella sp.
CGTTCATGCCGTGCGTCCCGACATCGCCGGCTGCATGGGCGCCTACGGTGCGGCCTTGCTCGCCCGCGATCGCGCCGGCGCCGACGGCATCTCGACCATCCTTTCTGCCGAGGACATCGCGCACCTCACCGTGACGCAAAAGCATGTCCGCTGCGGTCGCTGCTCCAACAACTGCCAGCTTACCGTCAACGACTTTGGCGGCGGTAGGCGCTTCATTACCGGCAACCGCTGCGAGAAGGGCGCCGGCCACAAAAAGCAGAAGACTGAGGCCCCCAACCTTTTCAAAAAGAAAAACGAGCTGCTCTTTAACCGCGAGATCCTGAGTCCCGACGAGGCCCCGCGCGGCACCGTGGGTATCCCGCGCGCACTCAACATGTACGAGAACTACCCCTTCTGGCACGCGTTCTTTACGCGCTTGGGCTTTAGCGTGCAGCTGTCCGACCAGTCGAGCAAAAAGACCTACCAGGCGGGCATCGAGTCCATGCCGTCCGAGAGCGTGTGCTACCCGGCAAAGATGAGCCACGGTCATGTGATGAACCTTATCGACCGCGATGTCGACTTCATTTGGATGCCGTGCGTGCGCTGGGAGCGCAAGGAGGATCCGACCGCCGGCAACTGTTACAACTGCCCCATCGTCATGAGCTACCCCACGGCGTTGGCACTCAACATCGACGAAATCCGCGAGCAGAACATCGAGTTCCTGTACCCGTTTGTGCCGTATCACGATAAGACCGAGCTCAAGCGCCGCTTGTACCAGGTGCTCGCTGTCGACCGCGTGGCCGACGCCGAGGCTGGTCGCGGCCGCGTGCGCGGTCCCAAGATCACGCGCTCCGAGGTCGATGCCGCCGTCAACGCTGCCTTTGAGGCCGATGCGCGTTTCCACGAGGACATCCAGACCATGGGCGAGGGGGCTCTTAAGTGGGTCGAGGACCACGGCGGCCACGGCATCGTACTCGCCGGTCGTCCCTACCACAACGACCCCGAGATCAACCACGCCCTGCCTGAGCTTATCTCGAGCTTTGGCTTTGCGGTCTTTACCGAGGATTCGCTTGCGCATCTGATAAAGCCCGAGCGTCCGATTCGCGTCGTTGACCAGTGGATGTACCACAGCCGCCTGTACGCCGTCGCCCGCTTTGTGACGATGCGCAACGACCTGGACCTGATCCAGCTCAACTCCTTCGGCTGCGGTCTGGATGCTCTGACCACCGATCAGGTGCAGGAGATTCTGGAAGCTAGTGGCAAGATCTACACCGTGCTCAAGATCGACGAGGTGTCCAACCTGGGTGCCGCGCGCATCCGCATCCGCTCGCTCATGGCAGCGCTCAAGGACCAGGAGGCCGAGCGCCTGGCCGAGGCCACGGCCGCGGGCGAGGCCTACGAGCAAGGCGATGCCGCGCCGGTGGCGCCCTCCACGGATGCCCCCGCGTTCGCGAGCCGCAAGTACACGTTTGAGGCGCAGCGTGAGAGTGCTTCGACCGCGTGGCCCAAGGTGCCCTTTACCGAGCAGATGCGCGAGGAGGGCTACACCATCCTGTGCCCGCAGATGGCGCCGATTCACTTTGACCTGGTCAAAGAGGTGTTCCGCGGTGCCGGCTACAACTTGGAGCTGCTGCCCTCGACCGACCACGATGCCGTCGAGGCTGGCCTGCGCTACGTGAACAATGACATTTGCTATCCGTCGATCCTGGTGACGGGCCAGATTATGGAGGCCATCGAGAGCGGTCGGTACGACCTGTCCAAGACGGCCG
>CABUQI010000244.1 GCA_902493545.1 uncultured Collinsella sp.
GCCGATGTGTTGCGTTAAATGGCCGTGGTGGGTCAATGCCACGGGCGACGAGCAGATCGAGCGCGATCTCGAAACCTATAAGAGGGAAGTGGTGATCCGATGACGGTCTATGTGACGGGCGACATTCACGGTGGGCTCGACATGCAAAAGCTGCGTGACTGGGAGCTTGGGGATAGCCTGGCGAGCGACGACTATCTGATTGTCGCGGGCGACTTTGGCTTTCCGTGGGATTTTTCTGCCGAGGAATGCGCCGATATCGCTTGGCTGGAGTCGCGCCCCTATACGTTGCTGTTTGTCGACGGCAATCACGAGCGTTTCGATCACTGGGCGGAGCGTCCTATGGAGTTGTGGCACGGTGGGCTGACGCAGCGCCTGTCGGATACCTCGCCCATACGGCGCCTGACGCGCGGCGAGGTTTTTGAGCTCGACGGCTCAACGATCTTTACCATGGGCGGCGCCACGAGCGTGGATAAGGAATACCGCATTCCCTATTCCAGCTGGTGGCCACAGGAGCTGCCGGACGAGCGCAACTTTGAGGAGGCGCGGGCAAAGCTCGACAGCGTGGGCTGGAAGGTCGACTACGTGATCACCCACACCTGCTCCACGCGCATGCTTTCGCCCACGCTCTATCCGGCGCCCGGCTGGAATTACCCCGCCGTTGATCGGCTTACGGCGTTTTTCGATGAGCTGGAAGACCGCTTGGATTACAAACGCTGGTACTACGGGCATTTCCATCGGGATGCCAACCCGGCCGAACGCCACACCGTGTTCTACGACTGCATCGTTCGCCTGGGTGACGAACTCCAGCCCTGGGATGTTGTGTAGGGGTGGGGTGGCTGGCTACTCGGCCGTCATGGTGATGTTCTCCCGGTGCACACGGATAACATCCCAGCTAAAGTGCTCGACCAACTGCTCGGCGGTACGCGGCGTGGTGTCCGGCGCGATGCCCGTTTGTCCGGCGAGCCATCCCAGCAGTGCCTCGGGTTTGCCAAAGCGGGTGCGTAGTTCGCCCAGGTCCAGGTCGCGGTCGCGCTTGGATAGACGGCGGCCGTCCGGCGACATGAGCAGCGGAATGTGCGCGTAGTGCGGTGTGGGAAGTCCCAGCAGATGCTGCAGGTAGATCTGGCGCGGCGTGGAGCCCAGCAGGTCGCATCCGCGCACGACCTCGGTGACGCCCATGGCGGCGTCATCGACCACCACGGCTAGCTGATAGGCAAACACGCCATCGCTGCGGCGCACCAAAAAGTCGCCGCATTCGGTGGCGAGCGCCTCGCATTGGGCACCATACGTGCGGTCCACAAATTCGACCACATCGTCTGCGAGGTCGTCGACGGCGGGCACGCGCAGGCGCGTGGCCGGAGCGCGCAGGATGCTGCGGCGGGCAACCTCCTCGGCAGAAAGGCCTCGGCAGGCGCCACGGTAGATGGGCGTGCCGTCGCTGGCGTGCGGTGCGCTCGCGGCGTGGAGCTCGGCGCGCGTGCAAAAGCAGGGGTAGGTGAGGCCGGCGTCTTGCAGCTGGTGCAGGGCGCTCTCGTACAGGTCTAGGCGATCGTGCTGGTAGTAGGGGCCTTCGTCCCACTCAAGCCCCAGCCAGGCTAGGTCGTCGATGAGTTGGGCGGCAAGTTCCGGGCGCTTACAGCGATCGTCTAGGTCCTCGATGCGCAACACAATGCTGCCGCCTTGGCTGCGGGCCGAAAGCCACGCGCACAGGCAGCTGAACACGTTGCCCAGGTGCATGCGGCCCGA
>CABUQI010000245.1 GCA_902493545.1 uncultured Collinsella sp.
TCATCGTTCCGATTTGCGTGGCGCTCGGCGTGCTCTTTCCCCAGCAGATCGGCGTGCTCAAGCCCATTGTTCCCGCCCTCTTCGCCTTTATGACGTTTCAGGGTGCGCTCAGCAACACCTTTCACCAGGTAGCCGAGGTGTTCCACCGTCCGCTGCACCTGATTCTGGCGTTGCTGGTCTCGGCAGTGCTTATTCCCATCGCGGCGTATGCCATGGGGTCACTCTTCTTTGGCTCCAACCCCAACCTTGTCTGCGGCATCGTGCTCGAGTACAGCGTGCCCGTGGCCGTCACCGCTTTTATGTGGATCAGCATGTTCGGCGGCAACGGCCCGCTCGCGCTCACCATCATCCTGACGTCCTCGGTTATCTCCCCTGTGACGATTCCGCTCACGCTTAAGCTCCTGCTGGATGCCACCGTCTCGATCGATGTGCCGAGCATGATGCAAGACATGGCCTTTATGATCGCCATCCCCGCCGTGCTCGGCATCGTAATCAACGAGCTCACGCGTGGATGGGGACACGAGAAGCTCTCCCCCGCGCTCTCGCCCGCCTGCAAATTCATGATGATGGGCGTTATCGCCTCCAACTCCACCGCCATGAGCGAGTACGTGCTGCACATGAACGCGGTGCGCCTGGAAGTCGCCCTCTTTATTTTGACCTTCGCCATCAGCGGCTTTGTCGTCGGTTTTCTGGTCGCCCGTGCGCTCCATCTGCCATATAGCGAGACGACTACCGTGTGCTTTACCTGCGGCATGCGCAATATCTCTTCGGGCGCCGTCATCGCCACGCAGTATTTTCCCGGCGAGGTCGTGTTTCCCGTCATGTGCGGAACGCTGTTTCAGCAGGTGCTGGCCTCGATTATCGGGCATCTCTTTGAGCGCCTAACCGGCGAGGAGCGCGCTGCCCAACGCAAGCGCGTCGAGGCCGGCCGCAGCGTAATGGCGAAATAGCCAGCCACAGGCGCGAGGCCGAGCCCTTGGCTATGCAAGCGCCTCCAGGCGTGCGCGCAGGCGCTCAGCATCGATATCGAGCGTCGTCTCGGCATTGACCTGGGCCAAACGATAGCCCACAAAGTAGGGCGAAACCACCCAACGTGGAAGCGCCTTGGCAATGGTCCGACCGCCCAAGTGATAGAAAAACAAGTTGTACGACTCTGCGCGACCACCATGGTGCTCGTTCAGGATATAGCGCAGGGCCACCTGAATCGCATCGGCGAAGAGGTCCGTCTCGGCTTGGTCTCTCGTGTCATCGCTGGCGGCGATTCCCTGCGGAGCCGAGACGTTGACCTCGAAGAATCCCATGATTGGCTCGGTTGAGATGTTGACCGAGATTCTCCCCTGTTGCCAGACATTGATGCCTTCAAAGTTGGCTGAGGTCAACGCCGCATAGCCGTCCTCCTGTTCCAAGCCCACAATCTGCATGTGTGGATGGACGAGGCTGCCGCCCGAAAGCGGGCCTTTGTTCTTGTACATGAGCACACTGCGGTACTGTTGGGAATCGATCATCTGCTGCCAACAGCCCAGGGCAAACCGCATCACATGATGCAGCTCATCCGGTTCATAGGTCACCAGGTCGGCGTCGTGATTGGCCGACTCGATCAATACGGTCTGACGGGTGGCCCGCAAGGTCTTGAACTTATTCTCGAGCCAGATGCAGTCACCATCGCGCTGGATGATGTTGGCGAGCCCCTCCGTGTCGCAAAAGGGGCACGCGGTGCCAGGGCGACG
>CABUQI010000246.1 GCA_902493545.1 uncultured Collinsella sp.
CAAATAGAAGGCGCCGCCGCACAGCAGGAAGTACTCAAGGCAGCCAAAGAGGCCCATGCTCCAATGTGCCGCGTAGATACCCTTGAGGTTGCCCTTGGCAGCGCACTTGTCAGCAATGTCAACAATGATCGAGAATCCAGCATCCGTAATGTTGCCGATCGTCAACGAAAGGACGGCGATAGGCATGGCGAGCGCGATGGCCGTCTCGGTACCCTGACCGAGCTGAATGGCAAACGCGCAGGCGAGCACGCCGCCGACGGTTTCGTTAGGCGGCACGTAGGCGCCGATGGAGATCGAGCCCATGAACAGCAGCTCCAGGCTGGCGCCGATTGCGAGGCCGGACTGCAGGTCCCCCAGCACCAGGCCCACGAGCGGGCACAGGACGATGGGGCGGAACGCGTAGAGGGTGCCGAGCTGGTAGTCGAGGCATCCAAACGCTCCGACTAAGCCGACGAGGATTGCTTGGACAAGCATAATTCCTCCCAATAAGGAATCTCGAACCGTCGTCACTCCCGTCGCGCGCGTTGTTGATATCAATTCCGGGAGTTCGATTCCACGGCTCGAAGCGTACCTGGTGTGCTGCTAACACCCATGCCAGGCACAAATGATTTGATACCAATTATAGGTATGCAGGTTCGCCTTATTTAATACCAGTCGCTCAGCGGGGTGTTTTTTACCGTAAACGGCAGGCGCATCCCATCAGGCACGCTCTTTGTTTCGATGGCGGACAAGCGCCACCAGAAAGCCGTCGCCAAAAGCATCGGATGCCAAGTTGCCTACAATCACCAAAACGATCATCGCTGCGCCCAAAAACTCGTTCCAGCGAAAGACCTCGCCAAAGAGGAGCGCCGACCAGCAGGGAGCGAGCACGACCTCACTCATGCAAACCAAGTTGGCCGCAAACGCGTTGGTGCGCGCAATCCCCTTGGCATACAGCACACTCGCAAGGCCGCTGCAAAAAAGGCCATGCACCAGCATAAGCCCCCACTCAAAGGGTTTCACGGAGCCTAGGTCGCCGGCAAAATAGACGATCGGAAGTATCGAGATGCCGCAGGAGATGAGCGAGGACACCATGGGCGACGCATCGGGGCGAGAGTTTAAAAAGAAACACAGCCCAAAGGTGGCGCCCGAAATGACGGCAAGCAGATTTCCGAGCATGCCCTCGGCGCTCAAATCACCTAAAAAGAAAAGTCCCATACCCGTAAAAGCAACCACCACGGAGGCAATCTTCGCAGGCGAGGGCAACGTGCGAGTTGCGAGCGATTGATACACGATAACGAAAATCATCGAGGTGTACTGCAGAACGATCGCGTTGCCGACCGTCGTGAGCTGGTTGGCAAAGTTAAACGTGGTGCCCGTCACGAAGTTGCAGACGGCCACAAGGACAATAAGACGGCTGACGCGAAGGACGGGTCTGCCGACGAGCAGGATAAAGAGCGCCATAAATATTGCCGTGACGGCACCGATCAAAAGAGCTGACTGCGAATTGGCGCGAACGAGGATGCCGATAAAACTCCACAAGAGCGCCGTGCCAAATAGATACATCGCCCCGCTCACGCCATTATCGGGTGGATTGTCAGATCGAATCACGAAGCACCTCCAACTAGCTTTCGGTAATAAAAAACGGCGACCGCAATGGGTCGCCGTTTCCCTTGGGGGCAAATAATAGGCCGGGCCCTTACGCCAGCACGCCGAAGAACGCGCCGATGATGCCCACGACCATG
>CABUQI010000247.1 GCA_902493545.1 uncultured Collinsella sp.
TCGAGGTTGAGGGCTGCGACCAGCTGGTTGCCGCCTGCAACAACTACGTGCTCGATGGCATGGTGGTCCACACCAACAGCCCCAAGGCCCGCGAGGCGCGCCGCACCAACGTGCAGCTGCTGCTTTCGCAGCACGATTCACGCTGCACGAGCTGTGTGCGCAGCGGTAACTGCAACCTGCAGACCATTGCCAACGACCTGGGCATTTTCTATCTGCCGTATCAAAGGCATTTGGCGGGCGAGGGCTGGGATTTCGATTTCCCCATCATCCGCGAAAACGACAAGTGCATTAAATGCATGCGCTGCATCAAGGTGTGCGAGAGCGTACAGGGCCTAGGGATTTGGGACCTGACCAACCGCGCCACGCATACTGCCGTGGGCACCCGCGGGCGCGTGCCGATCGGCAAGACCGATTGCGTCGCGTGCGGCCAGTGCATCACGCATTGCCCGACGGGCGCGCTGCGCGAGCGCGACGACACCGAGACCGTGTTTGACGCGCTCGCTAATCCCGACAAGATCGTGCTGGTGCAGATCGCGCCGGCCGTGCGTAGTGCTTGGGGCGAGGAGCTCGGCATTCCGCGCGAGGAGGCAACCGTCGAGCGTCTGGCTTGCGCGCTGCGCCGCGTAGGCTTTGAGTATGTGTTCGATACCGATTTCTCGGCCGACCTCACCATTATGGAGGAGGGCTCCGAGCTGCTCGAGCGCCTGGGCGCCGCCGCTAAGGGTGAGGGCGACAGCCGCGGCTGGCCCATGTTTACGAGCTGCTGCCCGGGCTGGGTGCGCTTTGTGAAGGCACGTTACCCCGAGTTTGTCGACAGCCTGTCCACGTCAAAGTCGCCGCAGCAGATGTTCGGCGCTATCGCCAAGACCTACTACGCCAAGGTGCTGGGCGTGGAGCCCGAGCGTCTGTTCGTGGTGTCCGTTATGCCATGCACGGCCAAGAAGGCCGAGTGTGCGCTGCCGAGCATGATGGGCGAGGGCGGCGCGCCCGACGTGGACGTTGCGCTGACGGTGCGCGAGATGGTGCGCATGATCCGCGCGAGCCACGTGAGCGTTGACACGCTGGTCGAGGAGCCGCTCGATACGCCGTTGGGCTTTGGCACGGGCGCGGGTGTGATCTTTGGCGCCACGGGCGGCGTGATGGAGGCCGCCGTGCGCTCGGCATATTACCTGGTGACGGGCAAGAACCCGGATGCCGACTTCTTCACTGACGTGCGCGGACTCGAGGGCTGGAAGGAGGCCGTGGCCGATATCGACGGTACCAAGGTGCGCGTCGCCGTGGCGCACGGGCTGGGCAACGCCGCCCGTCTGCTCGACGCGATTCGCGACGGCCGTGTGAGATATGACTTTGTTGAGGTCATGGCGTGCCCGGGCGGCTGCGTCGGTGGCGGCGGTCAGCCCATCCACGACGGCTGCGAGCTGGCGGCTGAGCGTGGCCAGGTGCTGTGGAGCCTGGATGCGAAGGCGGACATTCGTTTCTCGCACGAGAATCCCGATGTCCAGGCGTGCTACCGCGAGTTTTTGGGCGCGCCGCTCTCGCCGCTGGCCGAGGAGTTGCTGCATACCGACCATCATGCCTGGTCGATGCCTAACGAGGGGACATGCTAGCGATGCGCGCGTTTGATGTTGAGATGTCGCGCCGGGGGTTTGCCTCGGCGCTCGCCGCGGGCGCCCTGTCGTTTGCGCTCGCGGGCTGTGGCGGCGGGGCTGCCGGTGCCGGGTC
>CABUQI010000248.1 GCA_902493545.1 uncultured Collinsella sp.
GACATCGTCGAGAAGGGCACGCACGACGAGCTGCTCGCCCAGGGCGGCTTCTACGCCGACCTGTACAACTCGCAGTTCGACGAAGCGGCGTAAATTCTGCCGCAGGGAACGAATAACGCCCGAGAACGGGGGCGCAGGACAACCTGCGCCCCCGTTTTTGTTCTACGGCCCTTGAGCCGCCTCCCCTGGGACCTGATTGACAGCCCCTTCGAGGCCCTGTGGGCATAAAATGGCAAATATGAGTACTGTTACCTTTTTGGTAACAGCCAAAACCGCCTCAAACGACCTCCTTGCGGCCTCTATACGCCTTCAAATTAATCAAAACGCCCGTTAGCGGGCTTCTGCGTGCCAACGTTAATGAACATATTTTTCACTTTGTCTATTATCTTGCTAGACTGATATGTTACTAGGTTAGCAACCGTACTCATATTTGGCATTTTTTGCCCACAGGGTGTTTCCTGGGGAACCGACAACAGCCTTAGGGTCGCGCGCGGTGCCACTCCCTCCCGACATCCGCCGACGTTTACCCAGATAAAACCTGCCAAAATAAACCTGTCCCTTTTTGGTAGGTTTCGGGGCGACAAGGACTTGCACTTTAGCGTGCGACAGCGGATAATGCCGAGCATTCGACAATACGCTTATTGCTCTTTCTATAGATTGAGGAGGCCCCTATGGCCATGGAATTCAAACGCAGGCTGCCAATCCCCATGGAGATCCGCGAGGAAATGCCGCTTTCTGCCGAGCTTACCGCCAAAAAGCAGGCATTTGACGCCGAGGTCGCCAAAGTCTTTACCGGCGAGGACGCACGCAAGGTGCTCATCATCGGCCCGTGCTCTGCCGACCGCGAGGATTCGGTGCTTGAGTACATGAACCGACTGGCCAAGACCGCCGAGGAGGTCAAGGACAAGCTCATCATCATTCCGCGCGTCTACACCAATAAGCCGCGCACCAAGGGCACCGGCTACAAGGGCCTGCTGCACAACCCCAACCCCGAGGCTCCCGACGACCTGCTCGAGGGCGTCAAGGCCATCCGCCATATGCACCTGCGCGTTATTAAGGAAACAGGCTTCTTCACCGCCGACGAGATGCTCTATCCGTCCAACTACCAGTACCTCGTTGACCTGCTGAGCTATGTGGCCGTGGGCGCACGCTCGGTCGAAAACCAGGAGCATCGCCTGGTGTCGAGCGGCATTTCGGTACCCGTCGGCATGAAGAATCCCACTGCCGGTTCCACCACCGTTATGCTCAACTCCATTTACGCCGCGCAGGCGCACCAGAGCTTCATCTTCCGCAACTGGGAGGTCGAGTGCGGCGGCAATCCGCTCGCGCACGCCGTTATGCGTGGCTACATCGGTCTCGATGGGCGCACCTACCCCAACTACCACTACGAACACCTGGAGCGCCTGGCCGAGCGCTATACCGAGCACGCCGGCTATGCCAATCCGGCAGCGGTCATCGACTGCAACCATGACAACTCGGGCAAGCGTCCGCTGGAGCAGTATCGCATTTGCAAGGAGGTGCTCGACAGCTGCCGCCGCAACGAGTCAATCTCCAAGCTGGTCAAGGGCTTTATGATCGAGTCCTACCTGGAGGACGGCAACCAGCCGGTCGACGGCGGCGTCTTTGGCAAGTCGATCACCGATCCGTGCCTGGGCTGGGAAAAGACCGACTACCTCATCCACGAGATCGCGGAGCGGATTTAG
>CABUQI010000249.1 GCA_902493545.1 uncultured Collinsella sp.
TGCCGCGTGCTGTCGTCTTCGGCCACCGACCCGTATTCCGCCTACGCCGCGGCTATCGGCTCGCTCAAGGGCCCGCGCCACGGCGGCGCCAATGCCAAGGTCGTGTCTATGCACGAGGACATCCGCGCGCATGTCTCCAACTGGGAGGACGAGGACGAGGTCGCGGCCTACCTGGGCAAGATCCTCGACAAGCAGGCCTTCGACGGCACGGGCCTCATCTACGGCATGGGCCACGCCGTCTATACGCTCAGCGACCCGCGCGCCGAGGTCTGCCGCCGTTACGCGCGCTCACTGGCAGCCAAGAAGGACTTGGGCGAAGAGTTCGCACTCATCGAGCGTATCGAGCGCCTGGCACCCCAGGTCATGCGCGACCACGGCATGACCAAGCCCATCTGCGCCAACATCGACCTGTACACGGGCTTTATCTACAAGATGCTCGGCGTGCCCGAGACACTCTTTACGCCGCTATTCGCCGTCGCCCGCATGGCCGGCTGGTCGGCGCACCGCATGGAAGAGCTCTTCTGCGCGCACCGTATCATCCGCCCCGCCTATCGTCCGGTGATCGAGCCGCTGGAGTACAAGCCGCTCGCCGACCGCTAGGACGCGGACCGTTATAGAACTCGAGCGTGGCCAGGGACCCAAGCCCTCGGCCACGCTTTTTATGCCAGTAGAAAGGGCTGCATCAAATGATTGTGTTTTCCGATATGGATGGGACGCTGCTGACGAGCGATAAGCAGATGAGCGATGCCACCTGGACAATGCTCGACGAGCTCGCACGTCGTGGCATCGAGTTTGTTCCCTGCACGGGGCGTCCGCTGTCGGGCATCTTTGAGCCCATTCTCGCCCATCCCGCCGTGCACTACGCAGTCTGCGCCAACGGCGCCAGCGTCTGGCAGCTCGACGACGATGTGCCCACCGACGCCTCGCGCGCCACGTGCATCTTGAGCCGTCCGCTCGATTGCGGCATTGCCCACCGCATCCATCGCATTGCCGCCGGCCACGATGTGACCTTCGATATCTTCGCGGATGGACAGTGCTTCCTCCCCCGCTCGCTATACGGGCGCCTGGATGAGTTCTGCGGCGGTGACCCCCACATCGCGGCTTCGCTCAAGCGCACACGAACACCGATCGACATGGATATCGACAGCAAGATCGACGAAGTCGAGACGCTCGAACGCATCGCCATGTACTGGCACGACCCGGCCGATCGCGACGCCATCGCGGCGGCGCTCGACACGCTCGGAGGCATTGAGGTCACGCGTTCGTACGCCATGAATATCGAGGTCATGGGCGAGGGCGCCACCAAGGGGACGGCCCTCACGTGGCTATGCGAATACCTGGGCAAGCGTCTCGCCGACGCCTGGGCGTTCGGCGACAACATCAACGACATCCCCATGCTGCAGGCAGCGGGCCATGGCATGGCCATGATCAACGCCGAGCCCGAAGACCGCGAGGCCGCCGACGCCATCACCGAATACGACAACGACCACGACGGCGTCGCCCGCACCATCATGGCCGCCCTCGCCTAGTCACTGGGGACGTTCTTAAACGACTAGTCACTGGGGACACTCTTCGCAAAAAGCTGCAAGGACTGTCCCCCACTGCCGGCAGAAAAAGAACGTCCCCATCTGCCGGATTAGGAGAGACTCTCCAGCACGCGACGGAGCTCCTGCTGGACGGCGTGGTCGCGATTACAA
>CABUQI010000250.1 GCA_902493545.1 uncultured Collinsella sp.
GCATCTCAGCTACGTCAACTTGGCCGCCCCGTAGCGAGGCCCCGGACCTTTGCTCGATATGAGTTCCGCACGAACAGGAGGCGCCAGTGGCGCCTCCGTCGTGAGCCAGGACTGTCCGAAATAGCGAGTAAAGGTCCGGGGCCTCGCTACGGGGCGGCCTGGGATGGTTATTAGAGATGCAGCACGCGGTCGCGGATCTCCTCGGTTCGACCCTGGTTCCAGAACTGGGTACCGATGTAACCGCACGTGCGACGGGCGACGTTCATCTTCTCCTGGTCACGATTGCCGCAATTGGGGCACTCCCACACCAGCTTGCCGTCATCCTCGACAATCTTGATCTCGCCGTCGTAACCGCACACCTGGCAATAATCGCTCTTGGTGTTGAGCTCGGCGTACATGATGTTGTCGTAGATGTACTGCATCACGCGAATGACAGCCTTGAGGTTGTCCTGCATGTTGGGAACCTCGACGTAGGAGATGGCACCGCCCGGCGAAAGCTGCTGGAACATACCCTCGAACTTGAGCTTGTCGAATGCGTCGATCTCCTCGGACACGTGAACGTGGTAGCTGTTGGTGATGTAGCCCTTGTCCGTCACGCCCGGGATAATGCCAAAACGGCGCTGCAGGCACTTGGCGAACTTATACGTCGTCGACTCCAGCGGCGTGCCGTACAGCGAGAAATCGATGTCGCTCGCGGCTTTCCACTCAGCACATTTGTCGTTCATGCGCTGCATGACGGCCATGGCAAAGGGCGTGCCCTCCTTCTCGGTGTGGCTGTGGCCCGTCATGTACTTGACGCACTCATACAGGCCGGCATAACCCAGACTAATGGTGGAGTAACCGCCCACGAGCAGCTTGTCGATCGTCTCGCCCTTCTTCAGGCGGGCGAGGGCACCGTACTGCCAAAGAATCGGTGCGGCATCCGAAAGCGTACCCATCAGACGCTCATGACGGCACAGCAGGGCGCGGTGGCACAGCTCAAGGCGCTCGTCGAAGATCTTCCAGAACTTATCCATATCCTGGTGCGAGCTCAGCGCGACATCGGGCAGGTTGATGGTCACAACGCCCTGGTTAAAGCGACCATAGTACTTGGGCTTGTTCGGGTCGTAGTTCAGCGCGTTGGCAACGTTGTTAAAGCCGTTGCCCGAGCGGTCGGGCGTCAAGAAGCTGCGGCAGCCCATGCAGGTATAGCAGTCGCCGTTACCCGCGGTCTCGCCCTTCGACAGCTTGAGCTCGCGCATCTTTTTCTCGGAGATGTAATCGGGCACCATACGCTTGGCAGTGCACTTGGCAGCCAGCTGGGTCAGGTAGAAGTACGGAGAATCCTCGTGAACGTTATCGTCCTCGAGTACATAGATAAGCTTGGGAAACGCCGGAGTGATCCACACGCCGGCCTCGTTCTTAACGCCCTCGTAGCGCTGGCGAAGCGTCTCCTCCACGATCATGGCAAGATCGTGCTTCTCCTGAGGCGTACGGGCCTCGTTAAGATACATAAAGACCGTCACGAACGGCGCCTGGCCATTGGTGGTCATAAGGGTCACGACCTGATACTGAATCGTCTGGACGCCGCGACGAATCTCATCGCGCAGGCGATCCTCAACAACCTCGCGGACCTTTTCGGGAGATGCGGAAACGCCGAGCTCCTCGAGCTCGCGGGCGACCTCGCC
>CABUQI010000251.1 GCA_902493545.1 uncultured Collinsella sp.
CATGGTCGTGGGCATCATCGGCGCGTTCTTCGGCGTGCTGGCGTAAGGGCCCGGCTGCATAGATTTTCGTTGCAACCTGGAAAGGGGATGGAGCAGGCCTATGCCCTCCATCCCTTTTTGTATAGAAGGAGTTCGTATGTTCGCGAAGGATCGCGAAGCAATGCGCCTGACGCCGGCAGAGGTCAGGCTGATTCTTATTGAGTCCCTGCAGTGGTGCGCCAACAACGCGGTCTACTTTTTGGGGCTTATCGGTGCGGCCACGTATGATCTGGCCGGCACGGCCTTTTTGGTTGCCGCCATTACGCTCGTGCGCAATCTTATGACGTCGGCGGGCAATATGGTGTCGGGCTCGGTCATCGATCGCTTCGGACCGCGCCGGACGTCGTTTGTGACGTGCGTGATTACGGCAGTGCTATCGCTTGGCGTGGGGCTGGCGCCGTTGTCTGTCCCCGGGCTTGTGTTTGCCGCGTGCGTCTTGGGACTTGCGGGCGGCTTTATCAACACCTGCACGCATGCGTTTCCGGGATACCTGGAGTCGACCACCGAGGGCCGTACCCGCGTGAACGGTCTTATGGTGTTCTACAGCAATATCGCCTATACCGCTGGCCCGCTGCTCGGTGGTGCCATCGTGAGCTGTTTTGCCACGCAATCGGTCTATCTGCTCATGGCGGGCATGATGGGTGTGGCGGCCGTGCTCTCCTTGGGCTGTCACGAGTGTGTTGCTCCCGCAAAAGGGGGGAAGCCGAAGGGCGGTATTCTGGGCGGCATGGCCGAGGGCGCGCGACTTACGTTTCGCGACCACGACCTGCGCCTCATCTTTATCTCGGGCTTTTTGGGTTTCTTTGCGTTTGGCGCGTTCGATTCGCTGGAGTCGTTGTTCTATCGCGATGTGCTCAACGTGGATATCGTCTGGCTGGGCTGGCTGTCCTCGGTCGTGGGCCTCACTTCCTCGGTGGGCGCGTTCATCCTGACCAAGCTTTCTGCCCGCCATGTCAACCTGCGATTGCTGCTCGGCGCGCTCATGGCCGTGGGCATTGGGTCCATGGTGTACGTGGGCACCGATATGCTGGGGGTCGCGATTATCGGTCAGGCGATTAACGGTCTGGCCTGGGGATTCCTGGAACCGCTGCAGATGATCTTGATTCAGGAGCGCGCCGACATCAAATACCTGGGGCGCATTACCGGCTTTGTGCGTTTTGGCCTGATGAGCGCCGGCGTGCTGCCGCTGCTGGCGGCTCCGTTTTTGGCGGAGGCTTTGGGCGTCCAGGCGGTGCTGTTTGGGGCATCGACCATTATTGCGCTGGTAGGAACGCTGTTCTTTGTCACACAAGGGAGGCGCCAGAGGCGTTAGCTATACATTCAATTCTAATTTAATACCATTCACCAGAGAATTTCGACCGTTCGCCGAGGATTGGAGCAGATTGATAAGTGGTATTAAAAACATGTTAGGTGTATGTCTATAATTGGTATCGAAAAGAAACGCGATGTATAGAGTTGCGTGCAGGACAGAAAGGAAAAGCCATGAAGGAAACCGAGAAGATCGAGATCATGCACTTTAGCCAGGAGGGCTACGTCGAGGACGGCAAGAACGTCTACGAGACCGGCAAGAAGATGACCGCGCTCGCCGACAAGGTCGCCGACGAGGG
>CABUQI010000252.1 GCA_902493545.1 uncultured Collinsella sp.
CCGAGCGAGCGAAGCTCACCGGGCGTGGCGGCGAGCATCTGGGCGCGGCGCTCCTCGCGTGCGTGCGGATCGAGCCCGGCCAGGTAGGTCGTGTTGCGGCGCTTGGTGAGCGCGTACGGCTTCACCGGCGCGTCCATGCCGCTCACGCAGCTTACGATAAAGCCCTCAAAGGCAGCCTCGTCGGGCTCAAAGCTGCCGAGCCATTCGCCTGCGCGCGCCACACGCTCAATCGAGGGGTCGATTGCTGGGTCGCGGTAGGTGTAGAACGCCGTCTGGCGCTCGCCGGCTGCGCGGAATCCGCAGCCGTACGCACCGCCCTTCACGCGAATCTCGTTCCACAGGTAGTCGTAGGAGAGCGCGTTGGCGGCAACCGCCCAGGCGCCCGTCACGTCGATGCCCAGGCGACGCGGGTCGGACGCGCTTGCCGCAAAGCAGATATCGCTGGGGATGACGAAAGCCTCGTGGCGGTCGCGCGGCGTCGGCACCACGAGAGCGTCGCGGCCGGCATCGGCACCATCGCCCGCACCCAGCCCCAGGTCGCCCGCGGCATCCCAGTATGCGTCAAAGTCCTCGTTGCTGCCGGTAAAGCTCGCCATGCAGCCATCGGCCACAAAGATGCGCTCCGCCAGCTCGGCAAGCTTGGTACGCAGCCCGTCCACGCGCTCGTCAAAGTGCTCGAGCAGATTGCGCAGGAACAGGTAGAAATCTACGCCCGAAAGCTGCTCGCGCACCACGGCCGAAGGCGAGCTGTAGCTCATCGCGCGACCCAGCGCCGCCGAGTGGCCGTTGTTGATAAAGCCCTGCTCAAGCCCAATGCGAATCTGCGTGAGCACGTCGCGAACGCGGTCGGCGTCGGCATCGAGCAAAAGCGTGCTCGACCACACCTCGCGCGGCAGGCTTGCCAGTGCGTCGATCTTTTCGGACAGGGCGCCGGCGCTCACCAGCAGGTAGGGGCGCACGTCGTCCACGTCGGGCTGCGTCATGACCTCGGTCGTAAAGCTCAAAAAGCCGAGCTTGCCGGCGAGCAAGTTGTCGAGTTCCTCGGCCGAGTGCTCGCGCGTGGGCAGCTGCTTGAGCAGGCGGCAGAGCAACGTCACGTAGGGCAGGTCCTCAAATGCGACGCAGCTCAGGTCGAAGTACTGCATGGCGTAGGCCAGGCGGTTAGTGGGGATGCCATGGCGCAGGCAGGGGATGGGCACGGTTGTGTCCACAACGAGCGGCGGCTCGGGGCGTGCCTCGCCAATGTCGGACACGCGCAGGCGCGGTAGCGTGGCCTTGGCCTCGGGCGTGTCCTCGGCCTCCTGCGCGGCACGCAGCGCGGCCGTGCGCTCGGTCACGTCCGCCAGCTCGGCATCGGTCATGGCGTCGCGCTTGGCAGCTAGCTCGGCAGCTTCGGCACTCTCCGCACCCTCGGCAGCGTCCACCGGCACCAGCTCGACCAGCGCCATGTGATCGTTTTCCAGCACGAGCTCGCGCAACAGGTCCTCAAAGTAAGTGCCGTTCAGCTCGCCGCGCAGCTTCTCGTACACCGGGCCGTACTTGAGCGCCAGCGTCGCGGCGTCGTCATCGTAGAGCCACGTGCTCAGTGCGTCGCACGCAATGGCCACGCCGTCGGCGATGCCATAGTCGCGCTGGCGCAGGT
>CABUQI010000253.1 GCA_902493545.1 uncultured Collinsella sp.
GACTACATCGTCTTCGACGATACGCACTTCCGCGAGGACCTGCAGTGGGCCGACGCCGTGCCCATGTTCGAGCGCCTGATTGCCCTGTGCGCCGAGCGCGGCCTGGAGTTTGGCGTCAAGCTCACCAACACCTTCCCCGTCGACGTGACGAGGAACGAGCTGCCTTCCACCGAGATGTACATGTCCGGCCGTTCGCTGTTCTCGCTGACCATCGAGGCCGCCCGTCGCATTACCGAGCAGTTCGATGGCAAGCTGCGTATCAGCTACTCCGGCGGTGCCACGGCCTACAACATCCGCGCCCTGTACGATGCCGGTATTTGGCCCGTCACCCTGGCGACCGACGTGCTCAAGCCCGGTGGCTACGAGCGCTTTAGCCAGATGGCCGGCGAGTTCACCGATCTGGACGGCAGGCCGTTTGAGGGCGTCTCTCTCGAGGCCGTGACGGCGATCCAGAACGACTCGCTCACCAACCCGCTCTACAAGAAGCCGCTGCGCCCGCTGCCCGACCGCAAGGTTGCCGGCAAGAGCCCGCTTTCCGACTGCTTTACCACGCCGTGTCGCACGAGCTGCCCCATCCAGCAGGATATTCCCGCCTACCTGGCGGCTGTTGATGAGGGCCGCTACGAGGACGCGCTCAACATCATCATCGAGCGCAACGCCCTGCCGTTCATTACCGGCACCATCTGCCCGCATCCTTGCGGCCGCGCCTGCGAGCGTGCGTTCTACGAGCCCGAGGGCGCCCAGATTCGCGCCAGCAAGCTCAAAGCCGCCCGCGAGGCCATGACCGCCGTGCTGCCCAAGCTGCGCGCCCAGGCCATCGCCAGCGACAGCGAGCGCAACGTTGCCGTTATCGGCGGCGGCCCTGCCGGTCTGGCGACGGCGTTCTTCCTGACGCGTGCCGGCGTGCCCGTCACCATCTTCGAGGCCCGCGACTCTCTCGGCGGCGTGGTCCGTCATGTGATTCCCGAGTTCCGCATTGCGAGCGACGATATCTCCCACGATGCCGAGCTCTGCCTGGCCTTTGGCGCCAAGGTGCAGCTCAATGCCCGCGTGGAGTCCATCGACGAGCTCAAGGCTCAGGGCTTTACTGACGTGGTCGTGGCCACCGGTGCCTGGATGCCCGGCTCTGCGGGCTTGGGCGAGGGTGCCGAGCTCGATGTACTGGAGTTCCTCGAGGCCGCCAAGAAGGGCGAGAAGCTCGAGCTGGGCGAGGATGTCGTGGTCATCGGCGCCGGCAATACCGCCATGGACGCGGCTCGCGTGGCCAAGCGCCTGGCCGGCGTGAAGAACGTGCGCCTGGTGTATCGCCGCACCAAGAAGCAGATGCCCGCCGACGAGGAAGAGCTCGATCTTGCTCTTGCCGATGGCGTTGAGTTCTGCGAGCTGCTGGCGCCCAAGGCACTTAACGGCGCCGTGCTGACCTGCGACGTTATGGAGCTTGGCGAGCCGGATGCAAGCGGCCGTCGCAGCCCCGTCGCCACGGGCGAGACCGTCGAGCTTTCCGTCACCACGGTGATCTGCGCCGTGGGCGAGGGCATCGATGCCAGCCTGTACGATGCTGTGGGCGTCGAGCACGACCGTCGCGGCCGCCTTGCCGCCACCTCCACCGGCGTCGA
>CABUQI010000254.1 GCA_902493545.1 uncultured Collinsella sp.
CAGCTGATGCCCGAGACTGCCCAGGATATGATTGCCAAGGGTCTTGTCGATGGTAGCGAGTATTCAGCCGACAGCCTTAACGATCCCGCTACGAACATCGAGTTTGGCTGTGCGTATCTTTCGTATCTTCTAACGTATTTTAACGGGTCGACTGACAGTGCCATTGCCGCCTATAACGCCGGCATGGGCAATGTCGACGGATGGGCGCAGCAGAGCACGTCGCTTCATAATGCAATCACCTTTCCCGAGACGCAGGCGTATCTGATTCGTGTCAATAATGCCTGGGTTCGCTACAAGACCCTCTATCCCGATCGGTTCGTATAGGACTATGCCTGCCGCCTGCGTATACTGCAGATATATGAGTTAGGAGTATCCATGGCGGAATTTGAAGTAGAACGCGTTGGTGGTGAACTTAAGCGCTTTGGCGTTGAGGGCGCTGAGGTGCCGTTTGAAGTCGTTTCCCCCTATGAGCCTGCCGGTTCCCAGCCCAAGGCCATTGAGTCGCTTGTGCAGGGCGTGAGGGACGGAGATCGCTATCAGGTTTTGCTGGGTGTGACTGGTTCGGGCAAGACCTTCACGATGGCAAAGACTATTGAGGCCCTGGGAAAGCCGACGCTGGTCATGGCTCCGAATAAAACGCTTGCCGCTCAGCTTGCGAGCGAGCTCAAAGAGTTCTTTCCCAACAACGCTGTGGTCTACTTCGTCTCGTACTACGACTACTATCAGCCCGAGGCGTATGTGCCGCAAAGCGATACATATATCGAGAAAGACTCCTCGATTAACGAAGAGGTCGAGATGCTGCGCCATCAGGCGACCGCATCGCTGCTATCTCGACGCGATGTGATCGTTGTCGCATCGGTCTCGTGTATCTATGGCATTGGCTCTCCTGAGGACTATGCGGGCCTGGCTCCGAACGTCGACAAGAAGGTGCCGCTCGAGCGCGATGATTTTATCCATGCACTTATCGACATTCAATATGATCGCAATGACTATGACTTGGCGCGCGGCACGTTCCGCGTGCGCGGCGATGTTGTCGACGTGTATCCGCCTTATGCCGAGCATCCGTTGCGGTTTGAGTTCTTTGGCGACGAGGTCGAGCTGATTGCCGAGATCGATGAGGTCACCGGTGAGATGCTTCGTGAGTACGAGGCCATCCCCGTATGGCCGGCATCGCATTACGTGACCGAGAAGCCGAAGGTCAAAGCGGCTCTGAAATCGATCAGCGAAGAGTGCGAGAAGCGCGTGGCGGAGCTCAAGGCGACCGACAAGTTGCTCGAGGCGCAACGTCTGCAGCAGCGTACCGATTATGATCTTGAGATGCTCGAGACGATGGGCTTTTGCAACGGCATCGAGAACTACTCGCGTCATCTGGACGGTCGCAAGCCGGGTGAGCCGCCGTTTACCCTAATCGATTACTTTCCTAAGGATATGCTCTGCATCATCGATGAGAGCCATGTGACGGTACCGCAGATTCGCGGCATGCACGAAGGTGACCGCTCGCGTAAGGTGACGCTGGTGGAACACGGTTTTCGCCTGCCCTCGGCGCTCGATAACCGCCCGCTTCGTTTCGATGAGTTTGAGGCAAGGATACCCCAGTT
>CABUQI010000255.1 GCA_902493545.1 uncultured Collinsella sp.
CCCACGGGATTTTTGGCCAGGTTTGCCTCGACGGTACGGCCGGCGATCTCCCAGCGGCCCATACGCCCGCCCGCGGGGATGTAGGCATCGAGCGTGGGCTGCAGATGCGCCGCGTCCACGCCCAGCTCGTGGGCAGCGAAGAAGGCTGCGGCTACGTTGTAGACCATATACAGGCCGTTGTAGCGTGTGGCGATGTGTACGGCAGCCGCGTCGGGCGCAGATCCAAAGACCAGGTCAAAGCCGTAGCCGTCGCAGCCGAGCTCCACGCCCGTCACGCGACGGACAAGCACAGGGCGGGCCCAGCCGCACGAGGGGCAATGGTAGGCGCCGAGCTGGCCGTATTGCACGTAGTCATACTCCAACGGGGCGTTGCACTGTGAGCAAAAGCGCGAGTCGCTAATACGGTCGGACTCGGTGTTGGTGGCGCCATCGATGCCAAAGGCAATACTCGCGTTGGGAACGCGCGCGGCAATCGAGGCGCACAGCGGGTCGTCGGCGTTGTAGATGAGCGTCGTTGCCGGCGAAAGCTCCAACGCGTGGGCGATGACCTCCTGGGTGTGATCGATCTCGCCATAGCGATCTAGCTGGTCGCGGAACAGGTTGAGCAGCACAAAGTACGTCGGCTTGAGCTTGGGCAGAACGCGTACGGTGTAAAGCTCATCGCACTCAAAAACGCCCACGCGCTTGCCGCTGCTGGTGTGTTTAAGGCCGCCGCGGGCCTCGAGTAGAGCACCTACCACACCAGGCTCCATATTGTTGCCGGCACGGTTGCACACCACGGCAGCACCGCTGGCAGCAACGGCGTCGGCGATGAGGTTGGAGGTGGTGGTCTTACCGTTGGTGCCGGTGATCACCACGCTGCGGTCGACAAGGCCAGCGAGGTCGCTCAGCAACTCGGGGTCGATCTTCATGGCGATGCGGCCGGGGAGTACGCCGCCCTGGCGCTTAAGGACGGAGCGCAGCCCCCAGCGGGCGATATCGCTCGAGGTGCAGGCAAGAGATGAGCGGAGGTTCATGAAACCGTTCCTAACGTAAACGACATGGTCGGGTCGAGTGCGTCACTAAAATCCGTAGCGGCGCGCAAATTCCTGGGCAAGCTGCGATACATCTTCGCAGGCGTTGGCCCAGGGGGCAAAGTCGGGAGTGTCCGAGATAATACCGTCCGCTTCCCAAACGGCCTGGTGCGAAAGATCCCAGGGATCGTGTGGCTCGGGCCGGCAGGGAAGGTACGGTGTCTGGTACATGGGGTTCAGTAAGAAGAACGCGCCACCCTCGCAGCGGTTGGCGAACTCACGCAGCGCGCGTGTCGCCGGGCGCATCTTGTTTGTTTTGAACAGCAGAATCGTGCGGGCGAGCAGATACCAAGGAGAGTTCTCGAGGGCATCGGCCCCCATCTGCTCCTCGAGCTGGTGGGCCAGGGCAAAAAAGCCGTCCTCGTCTTCCAAGCGAGCGAGGGCGAGTAACACGGTGCCTGCCGCTCGGGTGGGATAGCCTTCCGCCTTAAGAACACGGCGAGAATAGTTGACGGCAGCACGGTAGCGGGCGCTCGCCATGCACAGCTGCGAGATGGCCTCGAGTGTGTGAAGCCACCCGATAAG
>CABUQI010000256.1 GCA_902493545.1 uncultured Collinsella sp.
TGAGCGTCTTGACGACGGGCAGCGGGCAGGCATCGCCCATGGCATTGACTTCAATTTTGGTAGACATAGTTTTTCCTTTCGAAAGAACCGTTCTAGAGAACGGCAAACAGTTACATAAACGTGCGGGCTAGCGAACAACGTGGACGGCAGGACCGCCCGGCTCCGCCTCGCACACGCGACCGACGACGGCGGCGATGCGCCCCTCGGCATCCAGGCGACGCGCAAGCTCATCCACATCCCTCGCGGGCACCGCAATAAGCAAACCACCAGACGTCTGCGGATCGTAAAGCGCATCCAACATGCCCGGCTCCAGGTCCTCGCCGGAAGCCACACGCGGGCCAAAGAAGTCCTGGTTGCGGTAGGAGCCAGCGGGAATAATGCCCAGATGCGCCATATCGAGCACCTGGTCAAAGAGCGGCACCGCCCCCGACGCAAGCTCAATCTGCACGCCCGAGCCCTCGGCCATCTCGCACGCATGCCCGATCAGGCCAAAGCCCGTGACATCGGTGCAGCCGTGAAGCTCGAGTCCTTCGGCCAGGCGAATCGGCGCCTCGTTGAGGGTGCGCATAGAATCAAACATCCGGCTGGCCTCGTCCTGCTCGATGAGCTCGCCCTTAATGGCCGTGGTAATGATGCCCGAGCCGATCGCCTTGGTCAGCAGCAGAACATCGCCCACGCGTGCGCCGCTATTGGCGAGCATGCGATCGAGCGGCACAAAACCGCTCACAGACAGACCGTACTTGGGCTCGTCGTCGTTGATGGTGTGGCCGCCCGCGATGGAGCAGCCGGCCTCGACGCACTTGTCGGCGCCGCCCGCCAAAATCTGCCCGGCAACCTCAACGCCCAGACAACTGGGTATGCAGAGCAGGTTCATGGCATGGCTCGGCCGCCCGCCCATGGCGTAGATGTCCGACAGCGAATTTGCCGCGGCAATCTGGCCAAACAGAAACGGGTCGTCGACCATCGGCGGGAAGAAGTCGATGGACTGCACGAGGCCCAGGTTTTCGCCAACACGAAAGACACTCGCATCGTCGGAGGTATCGAACCCCACGAGCAAGTTGTCGTTATGCACATTGGGTAAATCGCCCAGGACCTGGGCGAGGGCTCCGGGAGCCAACTTAGCGGCTCAACCGCTCGCGGCCGTCATAGACGTGAGCTTAATCTGATCGTCAGCCATCGATACCTCCTCTCATCGGGCAATCATTTTCTCCCAGTATACGCATGAATGCGAGCCTACGGCGGATGCATTAATTGAGCGCCTGTGAGCGAATCGCCGCACCGATGGCACCGGCAAAGCGCGCCTGGGGCGAGGTGGTCACGGGTGCGCCCAAAAGCTCGCCCAACCGCTCCACCACGAAGGCGTTCTCGCACAGGCCACCGGTCAGATAGAACGGGGTGCCCGCGGCCTGCCCGGCCATAGTGGCAACGCGCGACACGACACTCTCGATCACACCACGGGCGATGTTCTCGCGCGGCTCACCGCGACCGATCAGGCTGATGACCTCGCTTTCGGCAAACACCGTGCACATGCTAGAAATCTTGGTGGGCTCGCCGGAACGCGCCAGGTCGGCCATCTGCTGCTGGGAAATGC
>CABUQI010000257.1 GCA_902493545.1 uncultured Collinsella sp.
CCTGCTCACGACGGAGGCCACATTAAGTGGCCTCCTGTTCGTGCGGAACTCGCGACAAACTTAACCCCTGCCCCGGCACCCGGCGGGCAAACGTCGTTGGGCTTATCACTGACATGAAATGGGCGCTTGCATATCGTCCGCTAGCTTGGCACGGTACAATACTTTCAGATTTCAATTTGTAAATTAGTGGAGTTAATTCATGGCAGAATCTCGTGCGGAGCGTAAGGCTCGTCGTGCTTTGATCGAGGCGGCTGAGGGGTCGGGGGAGAAAAAATCTTCTAAGAAATCCAAGTCGTCTCTGAATGCAAAGGGCAAGGCTAAGGCCAAGCGTCCCGGCTCTCGTCGGAGCGAGGATAAGGCATCTCAGACTCGCTCCAAGCGCCCGTATAAGAATCCGGTTCCGTCTGCGCGCAAGGCCGTTGATCCCAAGTCTCCTTGTTCCATCATGAAAGCTTGCGGTGGGTGCACGGCGCTCAATCGTCCTTATAAGAAGCAGTTGGCGACCAAGCAGGCTGCTATGGAGGAGCTTTTTGCTACCCTTTGCGAGCGCGAGGGTATTAGCGTCGACCCCATTCGTGGTATGGGCGTCACCCTGGGCGACCCGGGTAAATATCCCGCGCCGCGTGGCTTTCGTCATAAGGCTGCCACTCCCTTTGCTCCCGGTAAGGAGGGTGCTGTCCGTTGCGGTTTCTTTGAGCGCGGCACGCACAAGATCGTTGCCGTACCCGAATGCCCCGTCGAGGCACCGGGCGCCCGTCAGATTCTCAACGGCATCGCACGCGAAGCTGAGCGGCTGCATATTCCCGCCTTTAATGAGGACAAGCATCTTGGTTTGCTTCGCTATGCCGTCGTCCGCTGCGGTTGGCGTACCGACCAGGTCATGGTCACGCTCGTGACCGCTCAGCGCGACTTGCCGCATGCGCAGGAGTTCTTTGAGGCTGTCGCCGCACTCAATCCGCACATCGTCACCGTCGCCCAAAACATCAACGGACGTCCCGGCAACGCCATCCTCGGCGAGGAAACCCGCATTGTATATGGCGCCGAGTGCATGCGCGACCAGCTGCTCGGCTGCGAGTTCGATATCTCCCCCACCGCGTTCTACCAGACCAACCCGCAGCAGACCGAGCTGCTCTATCAGCTCGCGATTGACGGCATGGACCTGCAGCAGGGCGACGTACTCATGGATGCCTATTGCGGTAGTGGAACTATCGGCCTGTGCGCAGCCAAAGCCGCCCAGGACAAGGGCGTCGGTATTATGCTGCTTGGCGTGGAGCGCAACCACGCCGGCATTGCCGACGCACGTCGTAATGCCGAGCTCAACGGCCTCACCCGCAGCGCTTGGTTTATGGCCGACGATGCCACCGACTACATCCTAGATGCCGCCGACAACAACGAGCGGGTCGATGTCCTTTCCATCGATCCGCCGCGCGCCGGCTCTACCCCCGAGTTCCTCGAAGCTGCCTGCGCGCTTAAGCCGCGCCGCATCACCTATATCAGCTGCAACCCCGTGACTCAAGAGCGCGACCTGCACCAGCTCCTCGACGGAGGCTATCGCCTGCTCAAGATCA
>CABUQI010000258.1 GCA_902493545.1 uncultured Collinsella sp.
CGACGGGCCGGCTTCTCGGCCTCGCGCGCGGCCTCGGCAGCCGCTTCGCGTGCCTTCTCGGCAACAAACGCCGCAGCCGAGGTATCGAGCTGCACCGTTGCGTGCGTGCGGGCGGGCGCGGCGACCTCGCCGGCATGCATCACGATGACGCCGCAGGTGCTCGTCTTAACAAACTCGACCATCTTGGGATCGGTGAAGCCGGTCACGTCGTTGACGATCGAGGCGCCGCAGCGCACGGCCGCCTTGGCAACCGCTACATGACGCGTGTCGATCGAGACGATGGCGCCCTCCTTGGCCAGCGCGCGCACCACGGGCAGCACGCGGCGCGCTTCCTCATCGGGGTTGACCGGGGTAAAACCAGGGCGCGTGGACTCGCCGCCCACGTCGATGATGTCGGCGCCGGCGTCGAGCATCGCCAGGCCGTACTCGATGGCGGCATCGGGGTCGAAGTGCTCTCCGCCATCGCTGAACGAATCGGGCGTCACGTTGAGGACGCCCATGATGCGCGGACGGTCAAAGCTGAGCTCGTACTTTCCGCACCGCCATGTCTTGCTGTCGTTCGCCATGAACATCCTCCTAAAATGCCCACGCCGCCGAGCTTGGGGAGCTGGCGGCGGGGTCGCTTTGCACTCAGTCTTTCTATTGTATCCGCGCGCGCGGGCTAGAACGCAAACGCGGCCGCGATGTCGCAAGAAATCAGCAGGTCGGCATTTGCATCCTGATCGGTGGGAGCAAGGTTGCATATGGCCAGCGTATCGCCGGTAAAGTATCGCGTAAGGCCTGCCGCCGGATACACCACGAGCGAGGTCCCGCCCACAATGAGGGCATCGGCCGCGGCGATGGCGGCAACGGCACCGGTCAGCACATGTTCATCGAGCGGCTCTTCGTAGAGCACCACATCGGGCTTGATGCGGCCGCCGCACGCGGGGCACGCAGGCACGCCCGCGGCATCCTCGTGCTCGCGCGAGCAAATCCACTCGGCGCTATAGACCGTGCCGCACGACTGGCAAATGTTGCGATGGACCGATCCGTGCAGCTCGAACACGCGCTGTGATTCGGCCATCTGATGCAGGCCGTCGATATTTTGCGTCACCACGGCATTCAGCTTGCCGGCGCGCTCCAGCTCGGCCAGCCTGGTGTGGCAGCGGTTGGGCTTGGCGCCAAGCGCGATCATCTTGGTGCGGTAGAAGTCGAAGAACTCGGCCGGGTGCACCTCGTAAAAGCTATGCGAGAGCATGGTCTCGGGCGGGTAGGCAAACTGTTGGTGATATAGGCCGTCCACGCTGCGGAAATCGGGGATGCCACTCGCCGTGGAAACGCCCGCGCCGCCAAAGAAGACCACGCGCTTGTGGGTGCCGAACAGCTCCGCCAGCGCGGCGGAGGCCTGTTTGGAGTCCGTTATCGCCTGCGTCATATGAGTCCTCCGTCCTTGTTGGTCGGGCAGCGTCGGGCGATGTCCCAGCATGCGGCCTTTGGGTCAGCACGCGCGGTGCCCACCACCGCCCCTGTTGCGCTAATCTTAAGCCTGCCAACCCCGTCGAAAGGACACCATGC
>CABUQI010000259.1 GCA_902493545.1 uncultured Collinsella sp.
TCGTGGATGTCGCCCTTGACGGTGGCCACGCAGATCTTGCCCTTGTCGGCAATCTCGCCGGCGGGCATCAGGCGCTTGATGGTGTCGAAGCCCACGCGTGCGGCCTCGGCCGAGGCCATGAGCTGCGGCAAGAAAAACTTTCCCTGGTCAAAGAGGACGCCAACCTCGTCGAGGGCGGGGATAAAGTGATTGTTGATGAGGTCCATGGCGTCGTGGTCTGCCAGTAGACGCTCGGTCTCGGCAGCGATCTCGCCTTTGCGACCCGAGACGACCATGCGACGAATCGGGTCGTCGTTGCCGTCGGCGCCGGCGGTGCCCGCGGCAGGCGCGGCATCACTCGATGCGGCCTGAGCTGCTGCCGGGTTTGCGGCGATCTTGTACGGATCGGTCCAGTCGGCGTAGCGCTCGATGTATCCGGTCGAGCCCTCGTCCTCAACGCTCAGGACGCGATAGCTGTAGACGGTATCCATAAAGCGCTTGGAGCCCGGGTTCATGATGGGGGCGTCCAGACCCGCGCCAAAAGCGGCGGCCAAAAAGACCGAGCCCAGCAGCGGGCGGGCAGGCAGGCCAAAGCTGATGTTCGACACGCCGAGCGCGCACTTGACGCCCAGACGCTCCTTGCACAGGGACATGGCGCGCAGGATCTGCTCGGCCTGGCGCTGGTTGGTCGAGGCGGTCATGACCAGGCAGTCGATGAGGATGCGGTCTGGTCCGATGCCGTAACGGGCAGCCTCGGCCACGATGTGCTCGGCGATGGCGAAGCGAGCCTCGGCGGAATCGGGGATGCCGCCTTCGTCGAGCGTAAGGCCGACAACGTTGGTGCCGTAGTGGGCGACCAGCGGAAAGATCTCATCCATGATCTGCTGCTTGCCATTGACCGAGTTGATGATGGGCTTGCCGGCGTAGCGGCGCACGGCGGCCTCGACGGCTGCGGGGTCGGTGGAGTCGATCTGCAGCGGCAGCAGCGTGGAGCCCTGGAGCTGTTCGGTCGCCTGTTGGATGATCTTGACCTCGTCGATCTCGGGCAGGCCCACGTTGACGTCCAGAATGTCGGCGCCCTGTTCCTGCTGGCTGATGCCCTGGCTCACAACGTAGTCCAGGTCGCCGTCGCGCAGGGCCTGCTGCAGGCGCTTTTTGCCGGTGGGGTTGATGCGCTCGCCGATGACGGCGATCTTGTGGCCGTCGCAGGGAAGGTCCACGACCGTTTGGGCGCTCGTGACCGACATGCTGGGCTTGCGGCGGCGCGGGCTGGGCGTGTGGTTGTCGATAAGCGTGCGCAGGGCCGCCATGTGCGCCGGCGTGGTGCCGCAGCAGCCGCCCACGACGCTCACGCCGTCGGCGATCATGCCGGCGACGGCCTCGGCGTATTCGGGGGCTTGGATATCAAAGACGGTGTTGCCGTCGTCGTCCACATGGGGGAGTCCCGCGTTGGCCTGCACCATAATGGGCTTGTCCGTAACGGTGAGCATGCGTGCGGCGAGTCCCCGGAGCTCGGCCGGTCCTTGGCTGCAGTTGATGCCCAAAACGTCGGCGCCGATGGCGTC